>NZ_FR898048.1:67738-68802 GCF_000437175.1 Ruminococcus sp. CAG:330
GGCAGCGCTTTCTGTCCACGGTCACGATTCCGGCAGAGCAGGAGCAGCAGAATGCCCACAGCCAGAACGGCAGTCACGCAAAGTCCGCCCTCCGGTCCGAACGAACCGCCGTTCCAGAGAGCATGGTCTGCGGTTTGTGTGATGGCGAAAACGCTGTTTTTGGACGGGATACCGCTGACTTGTAGCCCGAAGAGGTTGCCCTGTGCAAAATTCCACATGGAGTGAATGGCGCAAGCGCCCCAGAGGTTGCCGCAGCGTATCATATACAGAGACATGAAAACACCGAACAGGAAGAGGTTCAGCAGCGCCAGCGGTGTGATGCCGGAATTGAGCAAATGCATCAGGGAAAAGGCGATGGAGTTCACCAGAACGCCCACCCAGAGCGGCATCCAGCGGGATACGGAAACGCAGAAATACCCGCGGCAGAGAATTTCCTCCGAAGCGCCCTGTATCAGGTAGCCGAGGAATGTGAGCAGCAGGAGAGGCAGAGCGCTGGTACGAAATACGACACCGCTGAACCGGATGCTGCCGGTCAGGAAATTTAGCCCCAGCACGATCACGAACAGCAGAAGCCCAACGCCAAGCCCGATGAGGTATTCCGGCAGGGCAGTGCGGCGTGTCAGTCCCATGGTGGAGAAGCTGCGCTTTTCCAGCTTTCGGCAGTAGAGGATTACCACAGCAGCGGGAAGAAACGTGGAAAAGAGCGTGAGAACGGTGAACCATTGCGGCATACTGGTGGACGCTGCCTCTGTTGCCAGGCGGAGATAGGTGTCCATTTGGAACGTGCCGGCTTCCATACTCTGCTGTAAGTACCGTTCCATCTGGTGAAATGCATCGCTGTTGAACATGGCGATCATCTGCGGTGCGGCGATGGCCATGCCTTGGATGAGGTTGCCCACCAGCAGAACCGCCACGAAGCACAGGATCTCCGGCCACAGCTTTTTGCCGCGGCTTTGAAGACGTGCGTTCCGCACCAGAATGGGATCGCCTTTCAAGAAAATGGGTTTGGCTTGAGATGCCATTGGATTTTCCTCCTTTGTTAGAGCTCGTGTTCATAGGCGTCT
>NZ_FR898049.1:0-8561 GCF_000437175.1 Ruminococcus sp. CAG:330
CAGCGCATCGCCGGCGGGATTGTTTGCCTCCCTCAGATAGCATAGAGCAGTCCGCAGGCGGGAGAAGCCGCCATTGCAATCCGGACATAAAAATAACCTCCATGCAAAGAGGTAAGATTAGTATACCATACTTCCATTGAAAAGTCAAGCATTTTTTCGAATTTTTTTGCGCCCCGGCAGGTTTGGGGCAGAACATTCGAAAAAAGACAGGCTTTTTTGCAAAAAAAGCTTGCAGATTTTTGTGAATTATGATAAAATATAAGGTGCAACACATAAAACGGCATGTCAGGCTGATATAGTGATACCAGAGCAGCCCGCTTCGGTGCGCCTTAGCAGGAGCGGAGTTCGGCGGAAAAGACAGCATTGGCCGTAATCGGTGAGAGAAAGGGTGTTTTTTACACATGGCAAAAATTAGAGTGGCCGTATTGTTCGGCGGCGTTTCCAGTGAGCATGATGTTTCGCTGGTCTCTGCAGAAAACGTGATTCGGAG
Source organism: Ruminococcus sp. CAG:330 (assembly GCF_000437175.1). Taxonomy (NCBI): domain Bacteria; kingdom Bacillati; phylum Bacillota; class Clostridia; order Eubacteriales; family Oscillospiraceae; genus Ruminococcus; species Ruminococcus sp. CAG:330. The sequence continues at coordinate 491 of NZ_FR898049.1, forward strand.
CATTCCCAAGGAGAAGTATGAGGTGGTCTGCATCGGCATCACCAAAAAGGGCAGATGGCTGTATTTCCCGGGGGATGTTTCTGAGATCTCCACAGGGGCATGGGAACAGAATCCGGACTGCACAGCGGCAATTCTTTCGCCGGATCCGCTGCACGGCGGCATTGTCACCATCGAGAACGGCGAGACCTTCATCAAGAAAGTGGACGTTGTCTTTCCGGTGCTCCATGGCAGAAACGGCGAGGACGGACGGCTTCAGGGCATTCTGGAAATGGCACGGATTCCCTACGTGGGATGCGGTGTGCTGAGCAGCGCCGCATGCATGGATAAGGGTATGACTCATACCGTGCTGGATTATAATGGTATCCAGACGGCAAAATGGGCGTGCGTATTCCAGCGGGAGATCAACAAGCTGGACGAAAAGTGCATTGCAATTGCAGAGACGCTGGGCTTCCCGCTGTTTGTGAAGCCGGCAAATGCAGGCTCTTCCGTTGGCGTAAACAAGGCAACCGATCTGGAATCCCTGAAGGATGCAGTGCAGATTGCATTCACCCATGATGAAAAGGTGATCATTGAGGAGTTCATCGAGGGCAAGGAACTGGAAGTGGCAGTATTCGGCTACGATGCGCCCATCGCCTCTTACGTGGGCGAGATCGAACCGGCAGCAGAGTTCTACGACTATGATGACAAGTACGTCAACGGCACATCGCAGCTCTACATTCCGGCACGAATCTCGGAACAGGATTCCCAGCGTATTCGGGACATCGCTGTGCGTGCTTACCGTGTCATGGGCTGTAAGGGTCTGTCCCGTGTGGACTTTTTCCTGGCAAAGGACGGCACGGTTATCCTGAACGAGATCAACACCATGCCCGGATTCACCAGCATCAGCATGTATCCCAAGCTCATGGAGCATCTGGGCATGAAGCAGGAGTATCTGGTGGATAAGCTGATCGAACAGGCAATGGAGAATTCCGCAAGAACTTATTGAGATGACGGGTTCAGAGATATTTCTGAACTCAGTGCAAATGCTTAGCAATGCGGAAAGGAGAGCCGCCGACAGACGAAAACCGGCGGCAACTGGAATTTATGAGAAATGATGCAATCGGCGTGTTCGATTCCGGAATGGGCGGATTGACGGCAGTGAAGGAGCTGAATGCCATCCTGCCGCAGGAGAATATCATTTACTTTGGAGATACGGCACGGATTCCCTACGGAAGCCGCAGTCCGGAAACCATCATGCGCTATGCCAGGGAGGATGTGGCATTTCTGCGGCAGCATGCGGTGAAGATGATTATCGCAGCGTGCGGAACGGTCAGCTCTGTGGTTGGCGACCGGCCGTTCGTCACGGATCTGCCCTTTACCGGTGTCGTACTTCCGGCAGCAGAAACCGCCTGCCGCATCACTAAGAACGGCAGAATCGGAATCATTGGCACTCCGGCGACTGTGCGCAGCGGCAGCTACGAAAAGGCGATTCACAAGCTTCGGCCGGAGGTCGCCGTGATCTCGCAGGCATGTCCGCTGTTCGTGCACCTCGTGGAAAACGGGTACACCGATTTCCGGAATCCGGTGACACGGCTGGTGGCAGAGGAGTACCTGGAGCCGGTGCGCAAAGAGGGCGTGGATACCCTGATTCTGGGCTGCACTCACTATCCGGTGATTCGGGAGGTGATCGCAGACCTGATGGGGCCGGAGGTGCAGCTGATCTCCTCCGGCGCAGAAGCTGCCAAGTACGCACGGCGCTGTCTGGAGGCACGGGATCTGCTCTCTGACCGGAAAGAACCGGGGGAGAACACCTATTATGTCAGCGACAGCACCGAGATGTTCATCGAGAACGCAGGACACTTCCTCCATCAGGACGTGGTGGGAAAGGTGTTCCGGTGCAGCCTGTGATGGGAAAGGAAGCAAAAGCCATGGAATCAGTCATTATTACCCTCAAAAGTACCCAGCAGGGTCGGGAGAACGAAGCGGAAGAAACGGAACTGGACACCCTCGGAACATGTCAGCGAAAAGACGGCGTGCTGGAACTTTCCTATGAGGATTCGGAGGTAACCGGCTTTGTCGGCTCTACGACGATGGTGCGTGTGGAGCAGAGCGACACCGGAATGCTGGTAAACGTCATGCGCTCCGGTACGGCAAACTCAAACCTGATTCTGGAAATCGGAAAGAAACATTTCAGCGTGTACAACACTCCGTACGGTAATATGGCTCTCGGCATTGAAACAGACGAACTTGTGTTTGAGGAGACGCCGGAGGGCGGAAAGATTTTCATGGCATATACCATTGATATGAACTCGGCGTTCCTGTCGGAAAATACCATTGAACTGGTGTGGAAACGAAACGAATCCGAGAAATAGAAGAAAAGAACTTGCGGCGGTTTATGCTGCACAGAAAGGAATGGATAGAAAAATGGCGGATTGTATCAGAGAGGCAGCAGACCAGCTGCACGAACTGCTGATGGAGGGACTGGGAAGAATGGTGGCAGAGGAAAAAGTGCCTGCTGTTCCACTTCCTGCATTTCGTGTGGAAATTCCGGCGGATAAGTCCCACGGCGATTTCGCAGCCAATGTGGCAATGGTGAGCGCCAAGGCATTCCGAATGGCACCTCGCAAAATTGCCGAACTGATTTTGGAGTCGATCTCCTTGCATGGCACGATCTTTGACCGTGCGGAAATCGCCGGCCCCGGCTTTCTGAACTTTTTCCTGAAGCCGGAATGGTTTTCCAAGGTTGTGGAAACCGTCTTGACGGAAAAGGACACCTACGGCAAAACACAGACCGGCGCCGGTAAGCGTGCGCTGGTGGAATTTGTCTCCGCAAACCCCACCGGCCCGATGCACGTGGGCAATGCCAGAGGCGGAGCGCTGGGCGACAGCCTGGCGGAGATTCTCAGCTGGACTGGCTGGGAGGTAGAGCGTGAGTTCTACGTCAATGATGCCGGCAACCAGATCCAGAAGTTCGCCACTTCTCTGGAAGTGCGCTATCTCCAGCACTTTGACCCGTCTGTGGAGATGCCGGAGGATGCCTACCATGGCGCCGACATCACAGAGCATGCGGAGAACTTTATCGCAGAAAACGGCGACAAATATGTAAACTGCGATTCTCAGACCAGACGGGATGCGCTGGTGGCGTTTGCATTGCCGAAGAACATCGCTGGTCTGGAGCGTGATCTGAAAAAATACCGCATTGTCTATGATAACTGGTTCCGTGAGAGCACCCTGCACCAGAACGGTCAGGTAAAGTGGGTGGTAGAAGAGCTGACCAAGCGTGGCTACACCTATGAGCAGGAGGGCGCAGTTTGGTTCAAGGCGACCGACTTCGGCGCAGACAAGGATTTCGTGCTGGTTCGTGCCAACGGAATCCCGACCTATGTCGTGCCGGATATCGCATACCACTATAATAAGCTGATGGTGCGGAAATTCGACAAGGCAATCGACGTTCTGGGTGCCGACCACCACGGCTATGTGCCCCGCCTGAAAGCGGCGCTGACGGCACTGGGCGCAGATGCAAGCCGTTTGGATGTGGTTTTGATGCAGATGGTAATGCTGATGCGTGACGGAGAAGTGGTAAAACTCTCCAAGCGCAGCGGCAAGGCAATCACACTGGTCACACTGCTGGACGAGATTCCGCTGGATGCAGCACGCTTCTTCTTCAACACCAGAGAGGCAAACTCCCATTTCGAATTCGATCTGGATCTCGCTGTGGAGCAGTCCTCCCAGAACCCTGTCTACTATGTGCAGTACGCACACGCCAGAATTTGCAGCCTGCTGCGCACCATGGCAGAGCAGGGTGTGACGCTGGAACAGTGTAAGAAAGATGCGCTGGCACTGCTGAAGCAGCCGCAGGAGTTGGAACTGATCCGTCATCTGGCTTCACTGCCGTCGGAACTGGACGCTGCCGCCAAGGCATACGACCCGTCCAAGGTGACCAAGTACGCCACCGAGCTGGCAACCCTGTTTCACAAATTCTACGACGCATGCAGCATTAAATACGCTGAAACACCGGAGCTTCAGCAGGCAAGACTGCTGCTGTGCGAGGCTGCACGGCAGGGCATTTCCAATGTGCTGCACATCCTGAAAGTCACCTGTCCGGAGAGCATGTAATTCTTTTGCGGTTACAAATGAGTTACAGATATCGGGCGAATCGCCTCCTAAAAATTTGAAAAAAACGCAGAAAGAGCAGGAATACCGGAAGATATCCGTATAAATTTTACGACACGTTCACATATGTCGCGAGATAATGTGTTACAATTTGTAATATATTGAACAGGCGATTATGTGACAGCAAAAAGAAAGAGGGTTGTTCTAATATGTCGAATAGATTATTTCAAGGACTGGTACATCAGATGCGGGACACCATCGATGCAACCGTCGGCGTAGTCGATGACACCGCTACCATTATTGCATGCAGCGATCTGACCAAGGTCGGGACGACCAATGAATTCGTGTCGCTGGATCTCAGCGATGTGCACGACATTTTCATTCGGGACGGCTACACCTATAAGCCGTTCGGCTCACGGGCAAAGCCGGAGTATGCCGTTTTCGTGGAGGGCATGGATGACACTGCTGCAAAGTACGCCAATATCCTTGCAATCTCCCTGTTCAATATCAAGCAGTACTACGATGAGAAATATGACCGGAACAATTTCATCAAGAACGTGGTACTGGACAATGTGCTGCCGGGAGATATCGTAGTAAAGGCTAGAGAGCTGCACTTCAATTCGGAGGTCAGCCGTGTGGTTCTGCTGATCCGCATCATCTCTGCCAACGATGTTTCCGCCTATGATGTCATCCAGAACCTGTTTCCGGACAAGAACAAGGACTTCGTCTTTACCATTTCGGAAACCGACATCGTTCTGGTCAAGGAGATCAAAGGCGCTGTTGACGAAAAGGACTTGGAAAAGCTGGCACGTTCCATTGCAGACACGCTCAGCAGCGAGTTCTATACCCGTGTCAATGTGGGCATTGGTACTATCGTCAACAACGTCAAGGAACTCTCCCGCTCCTTCAAGGAGGCGCAGATGGCACTGGAAGTGGGCAAGGTATTTGATACCGATAAGGCAATTGTCAGCTACGACAATCTGGGCATCGCCCGCCTGATCTATCATCTGCCTACCACACTGTGCGAGACATTCCTGCACGAGGTGTTCAAGCGTGGCAGCATTGATTCGCTGGATCATGAAACCCTCTTTACCATTCAGAAATTCTTTGAGAACAGCCTGAACGTTTCAGAAACCTCCAGAAAGCTGTTTGTACACCGGAACACACTGGTGTACCGTCTGGAGAAGATCAAGAAGCTGACCGGTCTGGATCTGCGGGAATTTGACCATGCGATCATCTTCAAGATTGCGCTGATGGTAAAGAAATACCTTTCTTCGAATCCGGCAAAATTCTGAGATTCTCGCAAATCGGTAAAAAGCAAATGCTGAGCCTTGCCCTACAGCAGACTCTGAGATAGGTGGAATTGCCGCCGGTGCAGCGTGGCACATGGCAGCATCGGCGGTGTTCCTGTGCAACGGCCGTTTTGCCGGACTCTTGCGGGAAACTGACAAGTGAAAGGATGTGTGTGAACTATGGTAGAACTGAAGGATGTGTCTGTGACATACTCCAGCGGCGTAGATGCACTGCACAACGTAAACTTAAAGATCAATGACGGAGATTTTGCTTTTGTCGTGGGTGCGTCCGGTGCCGGAAAAAGTACCATGATCAAGCTGATTCTCAAAGAGATCAACCCCACAAGCGGCTCGATTTATGTCAATGGATACCATTTGAACAAGCTGCGGCGGCGGCGGATTCCTGCGCTGCGCCGTACCATTGGATTTGTTTTTCAGGACTTTCGTCTGATTCCGTCTATGACGGTGTATGAGAACGTCGCCTTTGTCCTGCGGGTCATCGATGCGCCGACTAAGTACATTCGAAAGCGTGTGCCGTATGTAATCGGCCTGGTGGGCTTGCAGGAGAAGGCATACTCCTATCCGGACGAGCTGTCCGGCGGTGAGATGCAGCGTGTTGCCATTGCACGTGCACTGGTCAACGACCCGCAGCTGATTATCGCCGACGAGCCGACGGGAAACATCGACCCTGAGCTGTCCTACGAGATTGTGGAACTGCTGCAGGGCATCAATGACATCGGGACAACTGTGCTCATGGTTACCCATGAGCACAGCCTTGTGCGCCAGTTCGGCGGACGGATCATCAACATTGATCAGGGCAGAATTGTCTTTGATGAAGTGATTGGAGGGAATCTGATCCATGAAGGCTAGTGGTGTCAAGTACCTTATCGGACAAGGTGTGGAAAATATCTGGAAAAACCGGATGATGGCATTTGCCTCGTTCTGTGTTTTGCTGGTTTCTCTCCTGCTGGTCGGGATGTCTGTGCTGTTTTACATGAACATCACCTCCATAATCGGCGGTGTGGAAGACAAAAATGAAGTGATCGTCTACATGAACGAGGGGACGACAGATCAGGAACTAGCGGAATTCCAGACCGAACTGGAACAGATTGATAACATCTCCAGCATCTCTTTCTATTCCAAGGAAGAGGCGTTTCAGGATCTGAAAAAGAGCATGTCGGACTACGAGGTGCTGTTTGATTCTCTGGGTGATGACAATCCGCTTCTGGACGGCTTCCGGCTTCAGATCTCGGACATTTCGAAGATCTCCACCACCATCGATGAGATCGACCAGCTCAATCACATCTATTCCATCCGTGCGCCCATGGATTTTGTCAACATTCTGACAGAACTGCGGAAGATTGTCACGGTGGTGTTCAGTGTAATTATTGCAGCTCTCATCGTCATCTCCCTTGTGATTGTTTCCAATGCGACCAAGGCGAGCGTGTTCGCACGTCGGGAGGAGATTCAGATCATGAAGTATGTGGGAGCGACCAACTCCTTCATTCGGATTCCGTTTTTCATTGAGGGTATGATTACCGGCTTGCTTGCCGGCTGTATCGCCTTGGCGGTCACCTGGTTTGGCTATGATTCCATGGTCAATCTGCTGACGGGACAGGTGGATATCCTGTCTGTTATCGGCATGGGCAGCATCATTCCGTTCCGTGATCTGGCTTGGGAGGTTGCTGCGGCATATTTGGGGGCAGGAATGTTGTTCGGGGCATTCGGCAGTATGATTTCTATGAGAAAGCATCTGAACGTATAAGAGTTCGTATCCAGCAAAAAAGATACGGATTCCGAGGAGCTGCGCACCGGCAAAAATCCAAAAGAGTGCGCCGGCTTCCACGTCTTAGGAGGCAATTTTTTATGAGGAAAAGAAAACAAATTGGACTGCGTGCAATGAGCACCATTCTGGCAGCAGTTTTGCTGATGGCGGGAATGTCTACAGCAAATCTGCCCATTCGGGATATGTCTGTTTCGGCAAAGACACTTGCAGAATTGCAGGATGAGCGTCAGGCAAATGAGACAAAGATCGCAGAGAAGCAGAAAAAACTGGACTCTCTGCAATCCAACATGAACGAGAATGAACAGTATCAGAAGACGCTGAAAGAAAAGATCGCATTGCAGCAGGAAAATTTGGACATCGTTTCGGAGGAGCTGAAGCGAATCGGAACATCCATTTCCGAAACAGAGGACGCCATTGCACAGGCTGAGGATGATATCACCGTCATGGAAGCGGATATCGCCATTGGTTTGGACGAGTTCAAAATGCGTCTGCGTGCAATGTACGTACAGGGCAATGACAGTCTGGCATCTGCGCTGGTTGGCGCAACTGATTTTTACGACTTGCTATCGAAGTATGAGCTGATGTCCCGTGTGGCAAATCACGACAACGATCTGGTCAACACCCTGAAGGACAAGCTGGAAACCTGCAACGAAAAGAAGGCACAGCTGGAAAAGCAGCAGGAGAGCCTGAGCAAACAGCAGTCTGACCAGCAGGCAAAGAAGGACGAGTTCTCCACAGCGCTGATGGATTTGCAGGATACCTACTCGGAAACCAGCGATGCGCAGGAGCAGATGGAACGGGAAAAGGAATCTCTGAATGCAGATGTCAGCACGCTGGAAAAGCAGAATGCGGAACTGGATGCAGAGGAAGCAGAGATCAAGGCCGCCATCGCAAAGGCAGC
>NZ_FR898049.1:8623-18642 GCF_000437175.1 Ruminococcus sp. CAG:330
GCCGAGGCAGCTGCTGCAGCACAGCGTCAGCAGGAGGCACAGCAGCAACAGCAGCAACAGCAGCAGAATAACAGCAGCTCAAACTCTAATTCCAACAGCAATAGTTCCGGCAATTCGAATTCCAATAGCAATAGCAGCAATAACAATTCCAGCAGCGACAATAACAACAGCAACACAACGCCCAGCACGGATAACAACAATAGCAGCGGCGGCAACAGCAGCGCTGGTTTTACATGGCCGTGCCCGGGGTTCTATACCATTTCCAGCGGCTATGAGTCACGTTGGGGTACATTCCACGGCGCTTTGGACATTGCCGGCGGAAACGACGGCGCAGCCGTTGTCGCTTCTCGTGGCCTTCTCGTGGCGGTACCGTTGTTGTGGCTGTCAGCGGATGCCCGCATAACTACGGCAAGTCCTCCAGCTGCGGCTGCGGCGGCGGCTATGGAAACTATGTGGTAATTCAGCACGACGGCACCTATTCCACGCTGTATGGCCATATGGCTTCTCTGACGGTTTCCGTTGGTGATACGGTAAGTCAGGGACAGACCATCGGCTACGTAGGAAGTACGGGATTCTCCACCGGTGCACATCTGCACTTTGAAGTTCGTGTCAACGGCAGCAAGGTAAATCCGGCAGATTATCTGTACTAATTTGTTCTGAATAACGGAAATTTGCATACAATAAAAGGGGACAGGGGAACAGATATCTCTCTGTCTCTTTTTTGTGAAAGGTTGTGGGAAAATTGGAAAAGAAACATGTGAAGATACGCAAGTCTGTGCTGCTGATGCTCTGTTGCCTGTGTGTGCTCCTGGCTGCGGGGACGGCAACCGGCGTGTTCTATGCGTTCCGAACCCAAAAGACATACGGGGAACTTGCGCAGCTGGCATCGGCGGTAAACACCAATTATTATACCGATGTGGATGAAGATGCGGTCATGGACGGCGCTATGAAAGGCTATGTGTCGGGGTTGGATGACCCCTATTCGCAGTACCGGACACCGGAGGAATACCAGACCTATCTGACGGACGAATCCGGTCAGATGGTGGGAATCGGCGTGACGGTGACACTTACCGAGGAAAATTATTTGCAGGTGGTTTCCCTGACAAAGGATTCTCCGGCGGAAAAAGCCGGCATTCAGGCGGACGACATCATTCAGGCGGTGGACGGAAAAGACGTTGCCGAGCTTGGCTATCAGGATGCTGTTCAGGCGGTGCGTGGAGAGCCGGACACCAAGGTGAAGCTGACGATTCAGCGAAAGACACAGACCTTGGAAGTGGAGGTCACACGGGCGAACATTGAAGTTGTCACCGCCTCCGGACAGATGCTGGACGGTCAGATTGGCTACATCCGCATCGATTCGTTTAAGGACAATACGCCGGAACAGTTTCAGGCGATCTATGACAAGCTGATTCAGGACGGCGCAAAGGCACTGGTTTTCGACCTGCGGGACAACGGCGGAGGTCTGGTGCGCAGCTTGGAGAAGGTGCTGGATCCGCTAATGCCGGAGGGCGACATTGCCGTGGCGACCTATCGGGACGGCACCACCAGAACGCTGGTGACTTCGGATGCGGAAGAGTGCGATCTGCCTATGGCAGTGCTGGTAAATGGAAATACAGCGAGTGCTGCGGAGCTGTTTGCAGCCTCTCTCCACGATTTCGGCAAGGGCAAAGTCATCGGAATGACGACGTTTGGCAAGGGCATCATGCAGAATACCCAGCAGCTTCCAAACGGCGGTGCACTGACGCTGACTGTGGCGAAATACCGTACCGTGCGTGGCGAATGCTACCACGGCGTTGGTATTACGCCGGATGCGGAAGTGGAAGCCGGCGAGGAAAAGGTGGATTATGACAATCCCAACAGCAAAACCGATCCGCAGCTTGCAGCAGCAATTCAGGCGGTTTCCGAACAGTAAACAATCTGAATAACCCGTAAACGGCTTCGTACAGTAACTTGTGCGAAGCCGTTTTTGCTGCCAAAAAAATTTTGGTTCTCTCCGCTGGTTTGACAAAATCTTTCGTGGAAATATCGTACAATAGGGATACTGCTTGTTTAAAGAGCCTGTTTCGCATCTTTTTCCGCACGTCTTTTCGGCAGATTTTGCCGGTGACTGCGTCAAAAATCCGCACATAAAAAGATACGGAACAAGCTCTAAGGGAAACGCAGAGATCAGGATGGAAAGGAAGCGGAAGGTGCGTGGCAGTTTTACTGGAAACCAAGGAGACGACATTGGTCGCCGTGCTCAGCGGTGAGATCGATCACCACTGTGCCAGACCTATGCGGGTGGAGATCGACGAGATGATCGAACAGGTGCAGCCCACCGTGTTGATTTTGGATTTTGGCGGTGTGACATTTATGGACAGTTCCGGAATCGGGCTAATTATGGGACGGCACCGCACGATGCAGGAGATTGGCGGAGAAGTTATCGTACAAAATCCGCCGCCGCACATTCGCCGTGTGCTGCGGATCTCCGGCATTGAGCGAATCGCAAAAATTCAGATGGATGCAGCTGGAAGGGGGAAAGAACTGTGAAAGTGTGCAATGGGGTGAAGTTTATTTTTCCGGCGATCTCTGAGAACGAGCGGACGGCACGGGCGGTGGTATCTGCGTTTTTAGTACAGCTGGATCCCACAGTGGAGGAACTGGCAGACATCCGGACGGCGGTCTCCGAGGCGGTGACCAATGCCATTGTCCATGGCTACCGGCAGAAGAGCGGTGACATTGAGCTACATATCAAACTGCTGGAAAATCGGGAGATTTACCTGCGCATCAAAGACCGTGGATGCGGTATTGCAGATGTGGAACAGGCGATGCAGCCGCTGTTTACCACAGCACCGGAGGAGGAGCGTGCCGGCTTGGGATTTGCGGTAATGGAGAGCTTTATGGATCAGCTTCAGGTGCGGAGCACGCCGGGACACGGCACAACGGTGACCATGCGAAAGAAGCTGGGGAGTCCGCTATGCCGCACGAAATAGCAGCGCCGCTTGCTGAGGAAAATCTGGGACTGGTGCATCTCTGCGCCAATCGGTTTCGGGGGCGTGGGGTGGAGTACGAGGAATTGTATTCCGCCGGCTGTGTGGGACTTCTGAAAGCGGTGCGGGCGTTTGACAGCAGCCGTGGCGTACAGTTTTCCACCTATGCGGTGCCGGTGATTCTGGGCGAGATCAAGCGGGTGTTTCGGGACGGCGGAGCGATCCACGTCAGCCGCGGACTGCGGGAGCGTGCCATGCGGCTGCAAAAACTTCAGGAGGTGTTCGAACAAACCCACGGAAGAACACCCACGCTCTCGGAACTGAGCGTGCTGGCAGATTGTACTGTGGAGGCGTGCGCACAGGCGCTCTGCGTCAGTCAGGCACCTTTGTCGCTGACACAGCAGAGCGATGGGGACGGGGAGCAGGACGGACAGCTGGACATTCCGGTGGAAGCGCCGGACCGCCGGATCGGCGATCTCCTCTCCCTGCGGCAGGAGATGGAACAGCTTGCGCCACGGGATCGCATGCTGCTGGAACTTCGTTATTTTCGGGAACTGACACAGACAAAGACGGCGCAGATTTTGGGGATGACACAGGTGCAGGTGTCACGGCGAGAAAAAAAGCTTCTCTCACAACTGAGAGAAGCTTTGAAATAGTGAATCAACTTAACAGATAATTCTGAAGCGCTGCTGTATCGGACACGATGCGGTCGGCGTGATACGCCTCCAGTTCGCCGTTCGGGGCATAGCCGTACGCCACACCAATGCAGGGGATACTGCAGGTGTGTGCGCCGATGAGGTCGTGTTTGCGGTCACCGACCATGACGGTCTGTGCCTGTTCCTCCGGGGTGAGGTGCAGCCGTTCCATGGCAAGGCGAATGATGTCCGCCTTGGTCTGGTCATCCCGCTGGATGTCGCTGCCGGCGATCACCTGAAAATACTGCGACAGATGGAAGTGCTCCATAATTTGCAGCGTAAAGACCTCCGGCTTTGAGGTGGCAACGGCGAGAACTGCGCCGGCGTCTCGAAGCGCTTGCAGCATCTCCGGAATGCCGGGATAGACGCTGTTCTCAAACATTCCGATTTTGCGAAAGCGGATGCGGTACTGTTCCACCGCAAAGGCAGCTCGTTCCGGATCCATGCCGCAAAATTCCTGAAAGGAGGTGAACAGTGGCGGACCGATAAAGGGATACAGCTTTGTTTCGTCCGGCTCCGGAATACCGCACTGTTCCAGCGCATACTGCACGCAGCGCAAAATCCCCGGACGGGAATCTGTCAGTGTGCCGTCCAGATCAAAGAGAATCCAAGGATATTTCACATTAACCTCCCATCGCAATCATGCGGTCAATACAGATGCGTGCCTTGGTGAGCGTGCGTGCATCCAGTGTGATTTCTGTGCCGGCTCCGTCGTGGAGACAGTGGTATACGTCCATGAGCGTAGTTGCTTTCATGTTCCGGCAGATCAGTCCTGCCGACAGGGGATAGAACTGCTTTTCCGGACAGCGGTACTGCAGTGTTTCAGCAATGCTGATTTCCGTGCCGATGATAAATTCCTTTTCCGGTGACTGCATAGCGTACTGCATGATGCCGGAGGTAGAACCCACGTAATCCGCCATGGCGCTGACTTTCGGGCTGCACTCCGGATGCACCAGAAGCAATGCCTGCGGATGCGCCTGTCTGGCGGCGAGTGCCTCTGCCTTGGAAACCGCAGCATGGACGGGGCATCCGCCCTGTACCAGCCGGATCTTCTTTTCCGGAAGCTGGAACTGGACATAAGCACCCAGATTACAGTCCGGCAGGAACAGAATTTTTTCGTTGCTCAGCTGGGATACGATCTTCACCGCAGAAGAGGAGGTGACGCAGACATCGCAGACTGTTTTCAACGCTGCGGTGGTGTTGATGTAGGCGACAACGGTATGGTCTGGGTGCTGCATCTTGAACTCCCGCACCTGTTCCCTGGTCATCTGCTCTGCCATAGGGCAGCCGGCATGGGGGCTGGAGAGAAAGACCTGCTTTTCCGGCGACAGAATCTTAACGGTTTCCGCCATAAACCGCACACCGCACATCAAAATATTTTTTTGAGGAACTTTTGCTGCCTTGACACTCAGCGCATAGGAGTCGCCTGTAAAGTCGGCGATCTCTGTAATCTCTGTCGCCTGGTAGCTGTGCGCCAGAACGCAAAAGTCCTGTTCCTTTTTCAATTGAAGGATTTCGTCCTGTATTTCTCGAATCTTCATCTGTTGTTTCATCTCCTGAGAACATGATTTGTGCCTGTGGAATAGGCTCAGTATACCATGCTGTGAAAAAATTGTCAAGCAAAATTCTCGGATTTTCTTGGGTTTGTGAAAAATGACGTTAAAACGATTCGGATAGTATCAGAAAAATAGAAATAAAGCTGAATTTTCCGGAAAGCTGTTGACACCCTCCGAAAAAATGTGGTACTATGGGTGCAGGAAAAGATAAGTGCAACGGAGGAAACAGCCATGTCCCATGCGTCATATTGTATCAAAGATTTTGAACAGCCGTCGGTTGCGGCGGATATTGTGGTATTTACCATTCGAAAAACGGACAACGATTCGCTTATCGTGAAACTGGCTTCTTCCAACGATGATAATGTGAAAAACGGAGTCCGAGAGCTACCGCAAGCTCTCCGCTGCCACCCTTTCTGTGCTGCTGGTCAAGCGAAAGGAGTGGCCGGAGGAGGGAAAGCTGGCGCTGCCAGGCGGGTTCTGCTGCAAGGAGGAGACCATCGAAGAGACCGCATCCCGAAAATTGCAGGAGAAAGCCGGCGTTACCGGCGTGCCCCTGGCACTGCTCTGCAATCTGTCGAAGCTGGGGCGGGATGAACGGGGTTGGATTATTTCCTGCGGATACTGGACGGTGACGGAGGTGTCCGGCACGACCATTGATCGGGAAAATGCCGCATGGTATGACATCGATTTTTCCCTGCAAAAGGAAGACGGCACGGCGACGCTGACGCTGACCGGTGATTCCGGAGAATCCCACACTCAGCATTTCCGGATCACCTTTGGAGAAGAACTGTACAACCAGAAGGCAGAGATCATATCGCTGGAAAAAAGTGAGCTTGCGTTTGACCATGCGGAGCTTCTGGTGCGGGCAATCCTGCGCTTGCAGGAGAGCATGGAAAAGCCGTATGCAGCCTTTCGGATGCTGCCGGAGCGATTTACGCTGACGCAGCTCCAGCAGATCTATGAGGTGATTCTGGGGGAGAAGCTGATCATGGCGAATTTCCGGCGCAAGATCAGACCATACGTGGAGGAAACGGCGGAGATGCAGACCGGCGCCGGTCATCGCCCCTCGCAGCTGTATCGGGTAAAGCGCTCATAACTGAATGGGAACGGGTGCATCAATGGTGATGGAGTCCGGCGTGACGATGCAGTCCCGTGCCAGAAGCGTAACGCCGGCAGCTGCTGCCCGCCGGAGTGCTTCGCCAAACTGCGGGTGCATGGCATCGTTGGGGCGAAACGCACGGATTTCTTTCATTTGAATGACCAGCAGCAGATACGCCGGAATCTCTGCCTGCTGGCAGGCGGTCAGCTCCTGCAGATGTTTGACACCCCGCAGTGTCGGGGCATCCGGAAACAGTGCAATGCCGTCCTGTTCCAGCGTAACGCCCTTGACCTCCAGAAAGGACTGGATATTGCCGTCCATGATGGAGAAATCGAAGCGGGAGCTGCCGTGAGTGACTTCACGGCGGAATACGGCGTTCGCAGAGAACAGTGAGCCGGTTTCCAGCCATTCCGCTGCGGCAGCGTTGGGAATCTGGGAGTCCAGATTGATGAGCAGAGGCGGTTTGCCCTCCCGCTGCTTTTCCACGGCGATCAGGTCATATTTTGTCTTGCGGTTGGGATTGTCGCTGCGGGAAAGATAGACGGTGCATTCCGGAATCAGCAGCTCCCGACATCTGCCGGTATTTTTTACGTGGACGATCTCCTCCTGTCCGCCGATGCGGACAACCGCAAGAAACCGGTTGGGACGGCTGCAAAATTGTCCCCGAATGACGCTGGCATATTGCACGGCAGTTTCTCCTTTCAATATCAGTAAAGTGTATAAAAAATTCCCCGTTCAACTTGACATTGAACGGGGATCTTTTGATGAACTGGTACGCCTGATGCGATTCGAACGCACGACCTTCAGAGTCGGAGTCTGACACTCTATCCAGCTGAGCTACAGGCGCATCCTAAAATCCGAGAAAAATATACGAAATTTTCCGCCGAGATTCCTGCAACTATTTTATTATAGCATATTCTCTTGAAAAATGCAAGGGGTTATGCTATAATTATCATAGAAATTCGAAAAAGATTTTCAGAGGTGAGAAAATACAGGAAGATCGGTTTCGAATGTTAAGTCTGCGAGTCGGTTTCGTGCGTTTTCATATGCGTTTCACGAATCGCTGATATCGCAGAGAAGCTGCCACAGCGTGACGGCAGCGTCACCGGCCGGCGAGAGCAGCACCTCTATTCCCAGAAATTCCGCCTCTGTCGGCGTGGACAGCTTGCCCTGCCAAACGGTTTCCGAAAGAGCGAGCCGGACGTTTCGGTCATTATCAACGGCGAGATGTGCCACGGCAATCGGCTCGTGGGTGAGTTTGTTGTGGGAACGGGTTTCTACGAGGAGGAAGCTCCAGAGGAACAGGCAGAAGATGCCATAGAGCAGAACGCCTGTGACGATTCGTTTCCATAAGGGCGTAGTTGCAGTCATTTTTGGGATTCTCCTATCGCTGTAATTTCAGCAGTGTCTGCGCCAGTGCCTTGCCGATGAGTTCGCCGGAGTACTGCGCCTGTTCCAGGGTGTTGCCGTGAGAGCCAACCTCTAAGAGCAGGCTGCCTGTGGTGAGATCTTGGTTGTACTTGCGGTAGTCGAACAGAATCGGGCGGGTGAGTCCGGGATACATGCCCTCCAGATTTCCCTGAAGCCGGCAGGCAAAGTGGAAGTTCTGGAGGTAGTTGGGCATTTCCATGGTGCCGTCATCGCATCCGGAGATAATCATGACCTGCGCTGCCTCCCTGCCATCGATCTCCACAATGGGCTGCGACAGCGTGTTGTCGCTCTGAATGGCATCCCGGTGGATGTCCAGAACCACACAGATGGAGGGGTACTGTTCCAGATACTGCTTCACTGTTTCGGCGCTTCGCTCGTAGGCGCCGTTGTAGGAGGGATAGTCATGGATGGTGGTGTCGTGGATGGTATGGATTCCGGCGGCTTCCAGCTGCTCTGTAATAGCATCTCCCACGGACACCATATTATACGCCGGATCTGTGGTGCGGTAATTGAAGCTGGGGTCGTACTCGCTGCGGACGCACGGTTCAAATGTCTCTGTGGTGTGGGTGTGCATGATGAGCACCTGCGGTTCGTCGCTGACTTGAATGGTAAACGCCGGCGCAAGTTCGCTTTCTGTCTGAAGTGCTGTGTTGGAGAGGGAAGTCTTGTTCTGCACCTGTCCGGCAGAGGACAGAGAGAAAAAGTTGTCGCCGGAATATGGCCCGTAGGATGTGCGGAAAATGCTGGTTTCTTCGCTGAGATTCCACTGTGTGGGATACGGCTTTTCGCCGGGGTCACTGCTGGGAACTTTAGCGTTTTGTGCGGTTTGGATGGCCTCCTGCGTTTCAGCGGTCCAGCCGTATCCTTCTGAGCGGACGTTCCAAACGGAACGCTCCGAAACGGCTCGCTGCGGTTCCCAGACCTCCCGCAATCGCATGGCAGAGGAACTGGTTCCGGCGTGGTTTTGTAGCCACAGAATCGTAGGAACGAGTCCTGCCACGAGAAGCAGACACGGGAAAATCCACTTTTTGGAATGACGTCGACGGCGCATTTTCTCAACTCCTTATGTTCTAGGGTTCCATTTGCAGCAGGCGTGCCATGTAGGTCTCTGTGCTGATTCCGCCCTCTCGATTGTAGCGGTTCAGTCCGTAGAGACAGGCAGGGTCACGTGTGATAAAATTGGGCTGTTCCAGACAGTTTAGCGTGATGAGGAATCCCGCCTCCTGTAATACCGGCCGGCTCTCCTCGCACAGGAAACCATAGGGATAGGCAAAGACAATGGGCTGTAAATGCAGCTCCTCCTGAAAGCGCGTTTGCAGGAGGTTCAAATCCTCCGACAGCGTCTGGCGGTATTCCTCCTCGGATTCCCAGGAGAGCTTGGCGCAGCCCTGCCGTTCCCGATGGCTGTGCAGCTGATAGGTGTGGTTCCCAAATTCAATGCGTGGCGAACGGCACATCTCTCGCATGTCATCCCAAGTCAGATAGGAGTAGTCGTCCTGATGCGGAGCATCCGGCGCATAGACATCGGTAAAAACACCCACCACGGAGATGACAGCGCACATGTCGTACTTTTCCAGCAGGGGAAGCACCAGACTGCTGTTGTTGTAGAATCCGTCATCCAGCGTAATGAGGACAGGATGCAGGGGCAGACTGCCGGTTCCGTTGGTGTATTCCACCAGAGCCTCGGCGGAAACTGCCTCGTAGCCGTGTTCTTTCAAGTAGCGGAGATCGGATTCCATGGTCTGGGGTGTCACACAAAATTGTGTTTCTGTCAGCTCTGCGACACTGTGGTACATCAGAACCGGCAGAAAAACGCCGTTCTGATGCTGTTCCACTGCGGCGAAGTGCTGCTTTCCGGCACGTGTCAGCCAGATGGCAGAGAGAATCAAAACCAGATCGAAGATGACATAGCGGAGAAATCGCCGGACATTCCAGCTGTGGTACATCACATTCTCACCTCCTCAATTCCAATGGTATGTGGCAGGCGGAGAAGATATCCCTGAGAGTCTGCCGAGAAAGGAAAAAATTATGATACGAATGCTTGCACTGGATTTGGACGAAACCACCCTGCGTTCTGACGGCACTATATCCCTGTATACGATGCAGACACTCCAGCGTGCCGCAGCGCAGGGTGTGATTCTTGTGGCAGCAAGCGGCAGACCGCTGCGCTCGCTGCCGGAGCATTTGCAGGCGTGCGGTGTGCGCTATGCGGTGGTTTCCAATGGCGCTGCGGTTTATGAACTGGAGGGGGAACAACTGCTGCGGCAGC
>NZ_FR898050.1:0-2387 GCF_000437175.1 Ruminococcus sp. CAG:330
AAAAGACACGTGTATACGCTTGTGAAGACAGGTTCTAAGAAAGGGTGAGGATTCTTGCAGAACAAGGCAAAATATCTGGCAGCTGCGCTGCTCTCCGGTCTGATGCTGGCAACCGCAGCGGGTGCGCCTGCGGTCTCTGCGGCGGAGCACTACCATGTGTATAACTACGACTGCTGGGGCGAGGCAACGCCGTCGCAGGCAGGCTATGAGGCACAGCGTTCCGTCAGCGGTCTGGATCTGGGCTGCGGGGCATTCAATACCCCCTCGGATCTCTTCCGTGACTGGAACGACCAGTTCTATCTTGTAGACAGCGGCAACAACCGCATTGTTGTGGCAGACCGCACCTTTACCAAGGTGAACCGGATTCTGGATCGCTTCACGCTGGAGGACGGCAGCGAAACCACACTGAAAGCGCCCGAGGGCGTGTATGTGTCGGAGGAAACGGGTCTGATCTACATCGCAGACACCGGAAACTCCCGCTTGCTGGCGTGCGACGAGGATGGCAACGTGCAGATGGAACTGAAACGGCCGGACTCCACATTATATGAAAACGAAACCTTCAAGCCCCAGAAAGTGCTGGTGGACAAGGCAGGCAACATCTATATGGTGCTGAACAACATCACCAACGGTGCAGCCATGTTCAACAGCGAGGGCGAGTTCCAGGGCTACTTCGGCGCCAACTCCGTGGACGCTACCGCAGAGGTCGTGACGAACTACTTCTGGAACATGATCGCCACGGACGAGATGCGTGCCAACTCCTCCCGTAACGTGGCGGCGGGCATCACCAACTTTGACGTGGACGATGAGGGCTTCATCTATACCGTCACCCAGTCCTCCTCCTCCGAGGCGGATCGGGTCAAGAAAGTCAACCCTGCCGGCTATAATCTGTTCTCTGCGCTGGAGGTGACCTTTGGCGATCTGGATTCGGTCTACGACTCCAACACCAATCAGGACTACAGCACCAAGATGGTGGATATCGACATCGACGGCGAGGGACGCATCAACTGTCTGGATTTGGAAACCGGCCGTGTATTCCAGTACGACGAGGACGGCAACCTGCTGTTCATCCTCGGCTCCACCTCCGACCAGCTGGGCGGCTTTTCCATGAAGGTGTCCGCACTGGAGACCATGGGGACGAACATCTACGTGGCGGACTCCATGAAGAACACCGTCACGATCTTCTCGGAAACGGAGTTCGGCGGGATTGTCCACGAGGCAGTGGGACTCTATAACGCCGGCTACTATGCCGAGGCGCTCCAGCCGTGGCGGGAGGTGCTGAAGCGGGACGGCAACTCCCAGATGGCATACGTGGGCATCTCGTCCGCCCTTTATAATGAGGGGGACTATGAGGGCGCTATGAAATATGCGAAACTGGCACAGTCCCGCAATCTGTACGACAAGGCGTTCGAGGGCTACCGCTCCGAGTGGCTGAACCGCAACTTCGGCTGGGTCATCCTCGTGGTTGTAGGACTCATCGGTCTGTGGATCTTCCTCCACATCCGGAGCGTCAGGAAGAAGAAAAACCAACCCAGGAATCTCGTGGAAATGCTGCACGAGGGAGAGGAGGAGTGATGCTGCTATGATGGATCTCACACAAAAGCAATGGGTCAAGCACAGTGTGTTTCACCCCTTTGAGGGCTTCGAAGACCTGCGCTGGAAAAAAGGCGGTTCTGTCCTGTATGCCAGCATTGTGGTCCTGCTCTGGTTCGTGGCGGAGATCGTGCACGACAATCTGGTGGGCTACCAGTTCGCCGTCACCAATCCCAAGATGTTCAGCATCGTCCCGTATCTCGTCCAGACCATCGTGCTGTTTCTGGTCTGGGTCATCGGCAACTGGTCGATCTGCACCCTGCTGGAAGGCGAGGGTACCATAAAGAACATCTACATCTATAGTGCCTATTCCCTGATCCCCTACGTAGTGGGGCTTTACGTCCGGACGATCCTGTCCCACGTGCTGATTCAGGACGAGGCGATCTTCATCACCTGCATCACGGTCATCAGCACCGTCTGGTCAGTCGTCCTGATGTTCAACGCCATCAAGGCGGTGCACCAGTACTCCATCGGCAAGACGATTCTGGCGCTGATCCTCACCGTGGTGGCAATGCTCATGATTCTGATTCTGGTGGTTCTGCTGGTGGCACTGTTCCAGCAGGTATACGTATTCGTTTCTTCCGTCTACACGGAGATCACCTATCGTGTGAGAGTCTAGAAAGGACGGTGGAAAGACAAATGAACAATTGGAAAAAATGGATCGCCGGCGTGTGCGCCCTGAGCCTCTGCCTGACGGCAACGGCGCTTCCGGCATCTGCGGAAGGCGAGGAGGACATCGACCTCATCTCCGACACCTCGGAGGAAACGCCTGTTGCGGACGGCGAACCGGCTGGCGG
>NZ_FR898050.1:2395-28573 GCF_000437175.1 Ruminococcus sp. CAG:330
ACCGGCTGACGGAGAGGAAACCGCCGAGGAGGCGACCCGTTCCGAGGCGCAGGAGGAAATTACGATTACAGCAGCGCAGGTCACCCAGTACATGGAGAAAAAGAACGCCTGCGACGGCATCACCTTCTACAGCCGTCCGGAGGACTATGAGGACACCATCTCCGACGAGGACGTGGTGGATCTGCTGGACGACATCGGGCTTGCCGGCATCGACGACGAAACCGGCGAGGTGGTCTGCACCCTGGAAGAGGAGGACGACACCAGCGACTTCGTGATCTTCCTCAGTCCGGAGGGACGCTGGCTGGTGTACATGGACACCGATTACCAGAAGGTCATTCAGGTGCGCCAGATCGTCTCCCTGCTGGACAGCGAACTGCTCTTCCAGTCCAGAGATCACAAGACGCTGGAGCTGTACAGCAAGGACTACGACGAGGTGGAGCGCAGCTATACCTCCGACGGCAAGGCAAAGGACGGCCAGGTCACCTACACCAACGAAGACGGCTGGCAGGTGGTGCTCTCCGATACCTGCGATGCCGTGATCTCCTCGGCACGGTTCGTCACCGAGAACGACCGGCTGGCGCTGTATGTGGACGATGACCGTGCAGTCATCGGACTGTACGACAAGACAGCGGAAAAGATGTGGTGGTCTACGCCGGAGAACGTGGGACACGATAAGCGTGCCACCAACACCATCGTGAACGACCTCTCCTCCTCCCTGCGCATGGTCTACGGCGAACCGGATGCGAGAAGCACCACCACGCTCCGCTCCACCGGCGACGGCAAGGTCAAGGTCAAGGACACCGGCGACGGCGTGAAGATCACCTATCGCTTCCACAAGGCGGGCATCACCATTCCCGTGACCTACACGCTGGAGGATGACTACCTGGAAGCACGCATTGAAACAGACGAGATCGAGGAGGAGGACACCTCCCAGACCGGCAAGCTGGTCACCTCCCTCTCCCTTATGAGCAGCTTCGGCGCAGCCTCCGATCAGGAGGACGGCTATTTCGTCATTCCCGACGGCAGCGGTGCGCTGATCCGCTATAACAACAGCAAGACTAGCGCCAAGAGCTATACCGGCTATGTCTACGGCACCGACCTGACCGCCGTGCCCCTCCAGCAGCCCGCTGTGACGGAGCAGGTGTACCTGCCCATGTACGGCATTGTCAACAGCGACAGCGCCATGATGGTGGTGTGCACCGAGGGCGACTCCAACGCCAGGCTCACCGCCAGCGTCAGCGGACAGTCCAAGAGCAGCTATAACGTCTGCGGATTTGACTTCACCCTGCGGGACTCCGACTCCTACGATATGTCGGGGGACAACTCCACCGCCCTCACCGTCTTTGAGGACGGCGACATCAAGACCGATGCCGTGGCGCTGCGGTACTACCCGCTGGAAACGGAGGATACGCCGGACTACAGCGACGTGGCAAACGCCTACCGGAACTACCTCACCGGGGAGCAGGGCGTGACCTCCACCGTGACATCCGCCGATGCCGGTCTGTACCTGAACCTCTACGGCGGAACAGAAAAGGAGAAGTCCATTCTGGGCATTCCCGTGACACTGAAAAACTCCCTCACCACCTTTGCGCAGGCGGAGGACATCCTCACGGACCTGACCGCAGACGGCGTTTCGCCGGAGGACATCCGGGTACAGTACTACAACTGGACGAATGCCGGCATCACCGGCAAGGTGGATCTCAAGGCAAAGCCCGCCGGCTGTCTGGGCGGCAAGGGCGACTGGGAAGATCTCATGGACTACGCCGGCAGGAACAGCATCACCATCTATCCGGCAGTGGACAACCAGACCTTTGCCTCCGGCAGCGGATACTACACGTTCACGGACACCACTGTCCGCATCTCCGGTTCTTACGCCCGAATCTATCCGTACAATCTGGCATACGGCAACCAGAGCGGTGCGGAGAAGCCCCTTTCGCTGCTCTCTCCGGCGGCGTTCTCCGAGATCTATGAGAAGCTCACCGGAAACTTCACCAAGAAAAACCTCTCCGCAGTTTCGCTGGGCAGCATGACCTCCGCCCTCTACGGCGACTACGGCAAGAAGGAGATCTGCCGGGACAAGGCACAGGAGATCCTGACCCAGTCCTACCAGCAGATCACCGATGCAGACATCGCCATGCTGGCGGATACGGCAAACGCCTATGCGCTCCCTTATGTGCAGGAGCTGACCGATGTGCCCCTCCAGTCCAGCGGCTACGATGTGTTTGACGAGGACATCCCGTTCTATCAGATGGTCATGCACGGGCTGAAGCCCTACGCCTCCACCGCCGTCAATGCCTCCGCCACACCGGAGGAAACCGTGCTGCTCTCCATTGCAACGGGCAGCAGCCTGCACTATGACATGATCGGCGAGGAGACCAGCGAGCTGAAGGACACCGTGCTGGACGGACTGTACTACGCCGGCGCAGACGACTGGAAGGACAACGCCGCCCAGTCCTATGCGTTTGCCAAGACAGTGACCGCCGGACTGGGTGACCAGCAGATCACCGGCTACGTGCGGGAGGGCGACGTCATCACCACGACCTATGAAAACGGCGCCGTGACCGAGGTCGATCTTGCAGCGCAGACCGTCACCGCAGACGGCAAAACCTATGCGCTTTCTGAGTATGTCGAGGAAGGGAGTTGGAAGTAATCATGAAAATGGCGTATGAAAAACGAAAGAGCATGTACGGCTACGGCTTCATTGCACTGTGGTTCGTGGGCGCACTGATCTTTTTTCTGATTCCCGTGGTGGAGTCACTGATCTATTCCTTTCAGGAGATCGCACCGGACACCGGCGGCATGGTCGGCAAATGGGTGGGGCTGGACAACTATAATTATGCCTTTAACGTAGACCCGAACTACCGCCAGTATCTGGTAAAGGTGCTGGAGGAAACCGCATGGAAGACACCGCTCATTCTGGTGTTCTCCCTGTTCGTTGCCGTCATCCTGAACCAGAAGTTCAGGGGGCGCACGTTCTCCCGTGCGGTATTCTTCCTGCCGGTCATCATTGCCACAGGCCCGGTGTATAACATCATCAACGGCAACCTCCAGAGCACCGGCAACAGCGATGCCAGCCAGTTCTCCACCATGTTCTCTACCGATCTGCTGGGCGAGCTGATGGAATTCCTCGGCATCTACGGCATCTCGGACGGCGTCCAGACCACCATCGAAACAGTGTCGGACAACATCTTCGGCATCGTCTGGAACTCCGGCATCCAGATCCTGATCTTCCTCGCCGCCCTCCAGAACATTCCGGTGTCCGCCAAGGAGGCGGCGCAGATGGAGGGCGCAACGGCATGGGAATACTTCTGGAAGATCACCCTGCCCTATGTCAGCCCCATGATTCTGGCGTGCTTTATCTTCACCATCATCGACTCCTTCACCGACCCGAACAACGTGGTCATGGGACGGATTCTGGATCTCCAGTCCGACTGGCAGTACGGTCCGGCATCGGCGATGGCGTGGGTATATTTCGCCATCGTCCTCGCTGCCGTAGGCATCATTACCGCAATCATCAACAAATTCGTGTATTACGAAGTCGAATAAGGAGGTGGCAAACATGGAAAATGTCAAGGGTGCAACACCCGTTTCTTCCCCCAAGGATGACGCCGAAGTGGGAAACGGCATGAGCAAACGTGAGGCACGCAGAATCCGCATGCGGAGCATGAACAAATCCGAGATCGCCTACATGCGCCGCAAGCGGGTTTTCGAAGCGGTCTGGCCGTTCTTCCGATTCTTCATTCTGTTCGGTCTGTGCTTTGTCATCCTCTATCCCCTGATCTATATGATTAGCTGCGCATTCCGGGATTCCGCCGATATGAGCGACCCCACGGTCATGTGGATCCCCCGCCACCTGACGCTGGAGGTCATCAAGGAGACCGCCGGTGTCATGGACATCTGGAAAACGCTGGGGACGACCCTCCTGCTGAACATCGGCTGTTCGCTGGTACAGGTCGCCTCCTGCGCACTGGCAGGCTACGGCTTCGCCCGCTTTAAGTTTAAGGGCAAGGGTCTGCTCTTCGGTATCGTGGTCATGATGATCCTCGTGCCGTCCCAGATCATCGCCATTCCCCAGTACATGCTGTTCCGGCACTTCGGTCTGTTCGGGCTGGAGGTCAACCTTATCAACTCCAAGCTCTGTATGTACCTGCCGGCAGCCATGGGCAACGGCATCCGTGCCGGACTCATGATCTTCATCTTCCGCCAGTTCTTCAAGGGACTCCCCAAGGAGCTGGAGGACGCTGCCTATCTGGACGGCTGCGGTCCGCTCCGCACCTTCGTACAGGTCATGATCCCCAACGCATCCTCCTCGTTCCTGACGGTCTTTCTGTTCTCGGTGGTGTGGTACTGGAACGACTACTATGTCAGCTCCACCTTCTTCACCAAGAACCAGACCATTGCGCTGATGCTGAAAAACCTGAGCACCCTGCTGTCCCAGCAGCTGTTCAATAACGCAGATGTCAGCCCCAGAGAACAGATCGTGTGGATGGAGGCGGGCTGCCTGATCTCCATTCTGCCCATCCTGATCATGTACGTCTTCTTGCAGAAGTACTTCACCGAGGGCATCGAACGCTCCGGTCTGGTCGGCTGAGGCGATTCGTCCCAAAAGCGCACCCCCACAGGGTTCTCCTGCGGGGGTGCATGGTTTCCCCAAAAGTCTGCGGCACTGGTAGAAACGCACAAACGGGGTTGTTGAAAACCTGTTGAAAACTTTTCCCAGCCGTTCCGCGGGCTGCCAAAATCGACGGAAAAGCCTGCTGCTGTCCCGCCGGACTCGCTGAAAATTGTGAAAAAGCTACAAAAACGGGCATGATATTCCCCAAAGAATTTTAAAAAAGTTAGTCGGATGGGCTTGACACGGGCGAAATAATATGTTAAAATACACTTGTAAATTATTTATAAGACCTTTTGCGGGTACTTGTAAATATTCATTTCTTGCCGCTGAACGGCGGCACACACCGGCTGCGGCGTCTGCCGCAGAGTTTCATATCAGCAATGTGAACGGGGTGCGCCGTATCCGCCATGTATCGTATCTGCCCAAATTGACGGACGGCAATACAAACAAAATTCTTACAGAGAGAGGTAAAAAGAGAATGAAGAAATTTAACAGAGTTCTCGCTGCAGCTATTGCAGTACCGGTGGCTATGGGCCAGGTACTGGCAATCTCCAGCTCCGCAGCAGTAAAGCCGGATGCAGCGCAGATCACCGCAGACAAGCTGCTGTATGTAAATCCGGAGTCCGAGATCAAGGACGGCAAGCAGGTTTCCGACTGGAACACCCGTATGGCCGGCTATGTAAAGGATGTAAACGGCGAGTACAGCGTTGACGCAAAGAGCATCGTGGAAGGCCTGTCCGGCACCGGCAAGTACACCAGCCTGGTAAAGGATATCGTTTCTGCTTCTGCAAATCCGACCCTGACCGTCAAGGACGGCGTTTTCACCGTTTCCGGTGACGCTGATCTGAGCGCTTACATGGTTCCGCAGATTCAGGACAAGCTGAACGAGCTGGGCGTTGACTACACCGTAGACGCTTCCATCCTGAAGACACACTACAGCTTCGTTGTTTCCACCGATCTGGAAAACAGCAAGGAAGCTACCGTAACCGGTTCTATCACCAACGACAAGAACAACACCGCTTACACCGTTTCGGCTTTTGACGAGTACCTGAACGCAGTGGTTGCTGATCTGTCTGCACAGGTACAGGCTGCTGTTCCGGCTGCTGATGTTGCACAGTTCAGCAAGATCCTGGGCGAGGCTGCTGCAAACTACAGCAGCTACACCGAGCTGACCAAGGCAATCGCAACAAAGTCCTTCGAGGAAACTTCTTATGCAAATGCCGATGCAGTGGTTGCTGCAATCGTTGATTTCGCTGCAAAGAACGGCTTCGAGTCTGCTGCAAGCAAGCCGAAGACTGTTGACGGTCTGGTTGCTGCATACGGCAGCTACTTCGACAAGGGCATCAGCGCAGTAAACGACGTTCTGACCCAGAGCGATGCAAACGTAAAGCTGAGCATCTCTGCTGCTGACATTGCCGCTGTTCTGAACGAGGGCACAAACTTCAAGGCTAGCGCAACCAATGGCGCATATGACCTGACATTCGAGATTCCGGACGCTGAGCAGGACGCTGTCAAGGCTTACGTTGCAAAGCAGAATCCGGATAAGGAATTCGTATCTTTCGACACCGTAAAGGAAGTTGAAGTTACTTTCGCAACAACCGGTACCGTTTCCTTCGATGTAACCCGTACGGTAACATACGAGCTGAAGGATAAGGAAACCACCACTACCACAACATCGGATACCAATACCACCACTACCACAACTACTTCCGGCAGCGGTGAGACCACAACCACTTCCGGCAGCGGTGAGACTACCACCACTTCCGGCACTGGCGAGACTACAACCACTACTTCTACCGACATCATCCCGATGAAGGACATCGAGAGCATCTCTGTTGAGGTTGGCGAGGGCGTATACAACAGCGAGGAAACTTCCTTCGATGCTTCTGAGCTGATCGTATCTGCTGTTGCTACCCTGAAGGATGGCACCACCAAGGATCTGGATGCAAGCTACTTCGGCTTCCTGCAGACTCCGGCAGATGTTTACACTGCTCCGTACTACAAGGGCACAGTTGACATCTACTACATTGGCGATGCTGACAAGACCGCTCTGGAAGACAAGCCCACTGTTGCAGTTGCAATGAAGGGTGACACTCAGCTGGACGGCGACGTTGACATGGACGATGCATTCGATACCCTGCAGTACTATTCTTCCAGCGCAGCCGGCAAGACTGTAACCTTCACCGACGGTTCTGACGAACTGCTGGAGAAGCTGGCATTCTATGTAAGCGACATCGACACCGAGTCCAAGGCTGGCAAGAAGACGGAAGATGCTGAGATCTCCATGGATGACGCATTCAACATCCTGCAGTATGTATCTTACAGAGCTGCTGGTAAGGACGTTGTATGGTCTGACGTGATCGGCAAGTAAGCAAATCCCAATTCCCAAATTCGTGCGTTGTTACTGTGTCCGGCGTAAGGTGCATATTGCGCCGGGTGCATAACATAGATTTATTTTTGAAAGGAAATAGAAAAATGAAAACTACATTGAAAAGAACAATGGCAGCTCTCTCTGCTGCTGCTATCGTAGCTACATCTGCTGCTGTTCTGGCTGTTCCGACAAGCGCAGCTGGCGGCACTGCAACCATCGGCACTGTTGAAGTAACTGTTGAAGAGGCTAAGGCTGGACAGATCAAGGTTCCGGTAAGCGTTGACAACAACTTCGTAAAGCTGTCTCTGGGCGCTGAGTGGGACACCAGCGAACTGGACTGCACTTCCATCAAGTGCAACTCCAGCAGCCTGGCTCTGAAGTTTGCTTACTCTGAGGCATACGACTTCGCATGGCTGCCGTTCCTGAGCACCGACGCTGACCGTGACGGTAACGTTCTGGCTTACGATACTGCAAACGGCGCAACTGTTGCATACCTGATCTTCGACATCAAGGATGCTGACATTCAGCCGGGTGACGTTTACACCATCACTGCAGCTGATACCGGCCGTGACGGCACAAAGGCACAGTTCGAGAACGTAAACGGCGACGGCGGTCTGACCACTGCAGTTTCCGGCGCTATCGTAGTTAAGGGCGAGCCGACCACCGAAGAGCCGACCACTGAGGCTCCGGTTGTTACCACCGAAGCTCCGGCTGTTACCACTGCGGCTGCAACCACTGCAGCTCCGAAGGCTACCACAACCGCTAAGGCTGCTACTCCGGCAGCTACAACCACCAAGAAGGCTGCTGCTGCTTCCACTTCTTCTCCGAAGACTGGTGACGCACTGCCGATCGCTGGCGTTGCTGTAGCTGTAGCTGTTATCGGCGGCGTAGCTCTGGTTTCCAAGAAGAGAAAGTAAGAGTTAACACAGAGTAATCTGTTTCGCAACTGAATTGTGCGCAGTTTCTGCGCCACGCATGAGGGCACTCCCAAAGGCATCCGCCAGAGGGGGTGCCCTCGTTGCGTTTTCGATGTTTTTTGAGCCTGTTCCCGCAAAAAAAACCCGTCTCCGGCGATGCCGGAAACGGGTACACAGCAATTCAGATTCTCAGCTCAGTCCGCCTCGCCGGAAGAATCCCTCCTGTACGGCGTAGATACAGCCGCACAGGAAGCGGTAGCGCTCCTGAATGGGGCTGAGGGACACGGTATCGGCGAAAGTATCCTCGGTGTACTCCCGCAGGTACGTCTGCACCTGTTCCAGATTCCGCTGGGTGAAGCCAAAGCCGTGGAGACACACGCTGTCGCTGAAATAGGCACAGCGGAGGTTATTCAGCAGCAGGCTGAACTTCGCCATGATCTGTTCCGTCACCGGAATCAGCGCCACGTCCTCCTCCGATGCCGTCAGCAGGGAGGCCAGCGTGACCTGCGTCAGGTCGCCGTCTGTGAGCTGGTATAGCGCCGGTGTCTGCGCCTCGGAGAATACGGCGGAAACGTCCTTCTGGATGGCGCTGAGGGATAGTTCTGCACGCACACTGCCACGGGGATAGCCCTCTGCCTCTCTGCCGTCCGGCACAACGATCATATTCTCCACGTAGTACCGGCTGCTGCAAATGTCATGGAGCGGTTCTGCGCCCTGCATGGGGATGGCGTAGAAGTGGTTGTCCCCCCAGTGCAGGAAGAGCTGGCGGTTGCTGATGACGTGGTTCCGTGCCTGATGCTGCACCCCTGCCATGGCGAACTGCGTCACGGCGCTGCCCAGATAGATGGTGGTGTTGCAGCGGTCTGTCAGAAGGCGCTGGAACAGGGGGAACTGCAGCACGCCGTCCTCGGTGGTCTCGCCGTCCAGCTGCTGCCACACAGCGGGCATCACGCCGATGCCGATGCCAATGAGGTTCTTCGAGGTGAGGCAGCTGTTTTGCAGCATGGTCTTCGCCGTGGAGGCAATGACCCCTGCCGCATATTCCGCCGTCAGATTGCCGCCGTGGATGATAACCTTCTTGTCCATGGTCTCCAGATTCAATGTGGTCAGTCCGACGGAGATCTCCTTTTCATCTACGTACACGCCCAATGCAAAGCGATACGTTGCATTGATGTCCAGCAGGATCTTCCGGCGTCCCTTCTTGACTGCCGCACCGGGTTCTACCGGCTCCTCGCCGATCTCTTCCAGAATGTGCTGGGAGATCATTTCATTGGTGATGATGGTAACCGCCGCACGGGTGATTTGCAGTGCCGTGGAGATATCCACACGGGAGATCGGCCCCTGTTCCCGTACTACACGCAGGATCTGCATGCGGTTTCTCCGCTTGAGATCCAGTTTACTAATGCCACAATCGTTCATGACGTTCTTCCTTTTCTTTTCAAAACATATCCGACCATCCCGTTTCCGGAACAATCGGATTCTTGCCTCCGGTTTCTCTCACGTACCAATCCAGAGGTTCTCTTATTTATTCATTTTATCACAAATTTTTACGAATTGCAACAGAAAAAGTGCCAAATCCGATAAAATTTACACCGTATACACATTCCGGCAGGTCACGCCGACACCAGTTCCAGCAGCGTGGTAAACAGCTTCACCACCGCCGGCATTGCCGCCATGGACAAAATCGTTGTCATGGCAAAGATGCCGGAGGCGTACACGTCGTTCATGCTGTGCTTCTGGCACTGGAGCGTGCACATCGCCGCAGAGGGCGCTGCCATGAGCACCAGCACCACCGTCCGCACCTCCATGGGGATAAAGGACAGGGGCAGGAACAGCAGCGTCAGCAGCAGAGGAATGCCCAGCAGCTTCACGGCGCTCACGTAGTACACCCGTGGGGTGCGCACCGCCTGCAGCAGGTTGGCCTGCGCCACGCTGATGCCGGAGGCGACCATTGCCATGGGCGTATTCAGCCCCGCCACGTAGTCAAAGGTGGTTTGCAGGATTCCCGGCAGCTGGATGCGGCAGAAAAACAGCACCAGTCCGATGGCAATGCCGATCATGGTAGGAGAGCAGAACTTTTTCAGGAGGGCACGGCGGTCGTGCTGTCCGGTGAGGAGCATGATGCCGTGCGTCCACGCAAAGCAGAAGAAGATGGTGAGGAACGCCGTGGCGTAGAACACCCCCTCGTTGCCCAGCAGGGCGCTCGCCAGAGGGATGCCCATGAAGCCGCAGTTGCTGTAGATGACGGAGAAGCGCTCGATCTCCGTCTCCCTGCCGGCTTTCCGGCGAATCAGCAGGTACGCCGCCGTGATCGCCACCACGTAGGAGATTGCCGCAATGAGGAACGTCCACAGCATATTCACCACCAGCCGGAACTCGTACTCCACCTCGGAATAGGCGTTCACCACCAGCACCGGCGTGACGATCTCCAGCACAAAGCTGGAGAACTGGCGGCCGCCGTTCTTGTCCACAATTTTCGTGCGGTAGGCGATGATGCCCACCAGATTCAGCAGCAGCATGATCGCCGCCTGCTTCAAAATGATCCATGCCATTGATGCATTCTCCCCGTTTCATCCGCATATTTCGTCCAGTCACAAACAGGTGGAAACCGAGCTGTCGATTTCCACCTGCTTTTTAGTATACCATAAGATTGTTAACGGTTTGTGTCTACGAGAAAAACACAGGCTGAATTTGTTTTCCGTCCAGCGCAAGGGACACGGTTTCCGGCAGCTGTTCGAAATCCGCCACCAGGGAGGCGGGCTTCTCCGCCGGCGCATCCTGCCGCAGGGGCACGAAATAATAGTGCTTGGTATTCATCAGCAGCCCGATATTTTTCGCCGAGCCACGCAGGGCATCGTTGGTGGCGAGCGCCAGCACCACGGGTTTTTGCCGGCGCAGCATGGATTTCACCGCCATGGTCGCCGTGGTATCCGTAATGCTGTGCGCCAGCTTTGCCGCTGTATTTGCCGTACAGGGTGCCACCGCCAGCACATCCAGCATGGACTTCGGGCCGAGCGGTTCCACCTCCGCAATGGTGCGGAGCGCTTTTTTGCCGCAGATCTCCTCCAGCTCTGCCACACGCACCGCCGCCGTGCCAAAGCGTGTATCCATGCCGGCGGCGTGCTCCGAGAAGATCGGCGTCAGCACTGCGCCGGACTCCCGCAGGCGTTTTGCCTGTGCGAAAGCGGCGGAAAAGGTACAGAACGAACCGGTGACCACAAACCCGATTCGCTTACCTGTCAGATCGTTCATGGGCGAATCCCCTCTCCTTGAGAATGTTGCAGATGGTGTCCGCAATGATCTCGCCCGCCGTCGCCGGTGCGACTTTTGCCGGAAGCGCTAGCGCCAGCAGTGCCGGAATCCCCAGCCGCCGTGCCGCCGCAAAATCCGTGCCGCCCGGACGGGATGCCAGATCGATGATCAGGCTCTCCGGCGGCATCCGGCGCAGCACCGGCTCCTCCAGCAGCAGTGCCGGAACGGTGTTATACACCAGATTGCACTGCGCTGCCGCCGCTCCCAGTTCCTCCGGCGGCACGGCCCGGCAGCCATGCATTTCCGCCAGCGCACGGCTCTCGCAGCGGCGGGCGCACACCGTGACCTCCATCCCGAGCGCACGCAGCCGAGGTGCCAGCGCCATGCCGATTCTGCCGTACCCCACCACCAGCGCCCTGCCGCCGTGCAGGGTCGTGGGCATCTGCTCCATGGCGGTCTGGATGGCGCCCTCCGCCGTGGGGACGGCGTTGGCAAGGCACAGCTCCTCACGGCCGAGATAGTCCTCCACCTGCTGCGCCCCGAACTGCGTCCGCACCGCCGGACTGCACTTCCCGCCCAGCACCAGTGCGCCGGACTTCGTGCCGGCCGCCAGCTGCGCCAGAGGAATGGGGGACGACCCCAGCGGTGCGGCAACGGTTTCGCCGTCCGCACTCGCCGGAATGGGCAGCACCAGCAGATCGCAGGGCGCTGCGGGAACGCCCTCCGGACACCAGAGCACGCCGGAAACCTTCCGGTGCTCCGGCAAAACGCCCAGCACGTGCACCTCCGCCTCCAGCCGCTGCGCCAGCCGTGCCGCCGCATACTGCTGCCGCCGGTCGCCGCCGGCAAACCATATCACATATTTGGATCTCATCACTGTCCCTCCGCTTCTGCGCTGTATGCGCTCTTGCCACATTCTATGCGGTGTCAGGGGGAAGCGTTCCGGGGGAGCAGTTTCACGGCGGACACAGCACAGACCGCAAACTCCTCTCATAACTTAGAAGAAAACTTTTTTACAGAAGTCCGACCGTCCCTTTTTCGGGGGATCTGCCGAAAAACCCCCGGACAAATGCCGAAAATATTAAATTTTGTTTTTTCTGCAAGAACACTTGCACTCCAGGGAAAGATGTGTTATAATATTGATAAGGCCGCGTGCCGTACAACACGCATGATTTCCGGACGCCATTTCGCCGTCCCAATCAATTTATGCAAAGGAGTAGGCTCCAAAGAGCCGAGTGTGAGAGCAATGAGAGTATCAGAGATGAATCGGGAAGCACTGGAAGCATTTCAGGCGCAGTGCCAGAAGGAATATGCTGCATTTCAGGCAGAGGGTCTGAAGCTGGATATGTCCCGTGGCAAGCCGGCGCCGAAGCAGCTGGATCTGACCAACGGCATCCTCACCTGCCTGTCGGAAGAGGACTATCGGGCAGAAAACGGTCTGGACTGCCGCAACTACGGCTGTCTGGACGGACTGCCGGAGGCAAAGGCATTCTTTGCACCTATGCTGGGCGTAAAGCCGGAGGACGTGATCGTCTGCGGCAACTCCAGCCTGAATATCATGTACTGGGCAATGTCCCTCGCTATGACCAACGGTGTGATGGGCAGCAAGCCGTGGGGCAAGTACGACAAGGTAAAGGTGCTCTGTCCGGTTCCGGGCTATGACCGCCACTTTGCAGTCAGCCAGTTCCTCGGCATGGAGCTGGTAAATGTTCCCATGAAGGAAGACGGGCCGGATATGGACATCGTCGAAAAGCTGGTGGCAGAGGATGACACCATCAAGGCGATCTGGTGCGTGCCCATGTACTCCAATCCGGGCGGCGTGGTATACAGCGACGAAGTGGTAAAGCGTTTCGCAGCCCTGAAGCCCAAGGCAAAGGATTTCCGCATCTTCTGGGATAACGCATACTGCGTACACCATCTGGTAGACAATCCGCCGGTACAGGCAAACCTGCTGGAAGAGGCAAGAAAGGTTGGAAACGAGGATATCTGCTATATGTTCGCCTCCACCTCGAAGATCACCCATCCGGGTTCCGGCATTGCCATGATCGCAGCCAGCGAGAACAACCTGAAGTACCTGAAGAATGCGCTGGGCTTCTCCACCATCGGCTACGATAAGCTCAACCAGCTCCGCCACCTGCGTTTCTTTGGCGGCAAGTTCGAGAATCTGGTAGCGCACATGAAGAAGCACAAGGCTCTGATCGCCCCGAAGTTCCGGATCGTTGAAAACACACTGGAGCGGGAACTGGCAGATCTGGGCATCGCCAGCTGGTCGAACCCCCAGGGCGGCTACTTCATCTCCTTCAACCAGAAGGGCTGCGCAAAGCGCATTGTCCAGCTGTGCAAGGAGGCAGGCGTAGTCCTCACCGGTGCCGGCGCATCCTTCCCCTACGGTGTCGATCCGGAGGATGAGAACATCCGTATCTCCCCCACATTCCCCACAGAGGAGGAGCTGCAAAAGGCAATGGAAGTGTTCGTTTGCAGCGCAAAGCTGGCAGCCGCAGAGCAGGCACTGGCAAAGTAAACAGCCGGCGAGGCGCTCTGCATACGTTTGCAGGGACAGGCTGTGCCGTGTCCGACGATTTCACACAACAATAGCAAAGAAAAAAGGGACACAGGTGGCTGTGTCCCTTTTGGTTTATGGTTGATTTTGAAAGATGGGAAAACGTTTACAAGCGGACACGGCACGCCGTGTCCCTACAATACAAAAAATGTTTGTTTCCAGTAACTCAGCAAAGCCGTCTTACTTCCCGTTCTCCTTCTTCCACGCCAGATACTCTTCATACGTTCCCTGCCGGTCGATGCAGCCCTCCGGTGTGATCTCGATGATACGGTTCGCCACGGTTTCCAGAATCTCGTGGTCGTGGGAGGACAGGATGACAACGCCCTTGAAGTTCACCAGTCCGTTATTCACGGCGGTGATGCTCTCCAGATCCAGATGGTTGGTGGGTCTGTCCAGCAGCAGCACGTTGGAGTGGAACAGCATCATGCGTGCAAACATGCAGCGCACCTTTTCCCCACCGGACAGCACCTTGACCGGTTTGTAAATGTCATCGCCGGAGAAGAGCATCCGTCCCAGAAAACCACGCAGATAGGTTTCGGTCTCGTCTGCGGTGGAGTACTGCCGGATCCACTCCAGAATGGAGTCGTCGTTGTCGTTGAAGTAGGCGGAGTTGTCCACCGGGAAGTACGAGGTCGAGGTGGAAACGCCCCACTTGAACGTGCCCTCGTCCGGCTGCTCCTCCTCCATGAGAATCTTGAACAGCATGGTGATCGCCTGTTCGCTCTCGCCGATGAACGCCACCTTGTCGGTGCGTCCCAGGGTAAAGCTGACGTTGTTCAGCAGCTTCACGCCGTCCACGGTCTTGGAGATGCCGCTGACCTGCAATACCTCCTTGCCCAGCTCCCGGTCCATGTCGAAGCCGATGAACGGGTAGCGTCTGCTGGATGCCGGCAGCTCCTCCACCGTCAGGTTGTCCAGCAGCTTCCGGCGGGAGGTCGCCTGCTTGGACTTGGACTTGTTGGCGGAGAACCGTGCGATAAAGGTTTTCAGCTCGGCGATCTTGTCCTCCACCTTCTTGTTCTGCTGCTTGATGAGGCGCTGCATCATCTGGCTGGACTCGTACCAGAATTCGTAGTTGCCCACGTACATTTTGATCTTGGTGTAGTCGATGTCCACAATGTGGGTGCAGACGTCGTTGAGGAAGTGGCGGTCGTGGGATACCACGATGACCGTGCCGAAGTACTCGGACAGGAAGTCCTCCAGCCATGCGATGGCGTCAATGTCCAGATGGTTGGTCGGCTCGTCCATGAGGATGATGTCCGGATTCCCGAACAGCGCCTGCGCCAGCAGGATCTTCACCTTCTCGTTGCCGGACAGGTCTGCCATCTGCTGATAGAGCAGCTCCTCCGACAGTCCCAGCCCCTGAATCAGCTTGGAGGCGTTGGACTCTGCCTCCCATCCGTCCAGCTCGGCAAATTCCGCCTCCAGCTCCGAAGCCAGAATGCCGTCCTCCTCGGAGAAATCCTCCTTGGCATAGAGGGCATCTTTCTGCTGCATGATGTCGTAGAGCCGCTGGTTTCCCATGATGATGGTGTCCAGAACGGTGTATTCGTCGTAGGCGAAGTGGTCCTGCTTGAGGACGCTCATGCGGAGGTTCTTGGGAATATTGACCTCGCCGGTGGTGGGCTTGAGCTGTCCGCAGAGAATCTTCAGGAATGTGGACTTTCCGGCACCGTTGGCACCGATCACGCCGTAGCAGTTGCCGGCGTTGAATTGGAGATCGACGTTTTTGAAAAGCGTGTCGCCGCCGAACTGGAGGCTGACATTGGAAACTGTAATCATGAAACTGTCCTTTCTGTTCTGAGGTTGTTATCAGTATACCATGAATCCGCCGAATTTGCAAGGGGGCATGCAAATCCATTTTTATGAGAGCCTCCCCTGAAAGGGGAGGTGGGCGGCGAAGCCGCTCGGAGGGGTCTTTGTGAAACCTTTTGTATTTGTTTTGAATTTCCCAAATGGACCCCTCAGTCAGTGCTGCGCACTACCAGCTCCCCTTTCAGGGGAGCCTTATTTTTCTTTTTTGTGATATGAAATGATTTCCCCGCACGCCAAAAGACACAAAAAACGCCCCACGGGGTAAATGGGACGTTTTTTGCTATGATATAGGGATTATTGGGGATTCCGCTCCGCATCGGGGTGTACACGGAGCGGTTAGAGGATGTTACATGCTCTCTTTGAGCATGGTTCTAGTATACCGGATGAATGTGTTCGTTTGGTGAAACTGGCTTGAAAACGGACTGAAAAGCATGCGAATAGTCCGTGAGAGATCGTTCGCAATTTTCTCCCGCCAAAACCGCAAAAGCGCACGGCTCTGACACCGTGCGCTCCTGCAAATTTGAAAGGAAAGAAAATTTCAAGGGGGATTTTGTCCTGTGTCCCTGCCGTACCGCAGAGCACAGGTTCAGGAACGCTGTGCGTTCTTGCCGAAATTGCCGCCGGGTGCGCCGGAGGGCGGATCGCCTGCCGGCATGCCGCCGAATCTGCCGGACATGCCGCCGCTTCCGCCGTTTGCCGTGACGGACGTGCCGCCGGAGATCGTTCCGCTGGTGCCGAAGCCGTCCTCGTTGAGGTCGCCGTCATAGGTGTCGCCGGTGACATTGTCCTGGAGTGTGGAGAGGGATTCTGCGCTGGCGGTGTTCTTTTTCGAATCGGTTTCCTTGGCGCTGGTGTCGGAGGCTGCCGTGGTAATCTGGGTGGATGTGCCGGAATCGGCACTGGAATTGGTATCGGATGAAGTGCAGCCGGTGCAGGCAATGGCAGCAGCCATTGCCATGCCCATGGCCCAGGCGAAATATTTGTGTTGCATAGTCTGCACGCTTCCTTTCGTTTTTACTGCCCCGTGTTGCGATGGATTCATAGTGGTGGTATTTCCTTTATCATAGAGTCCCCAAATCCCGTTCTTTTTCTGTAAGATAAGTATCGCATTTGATTGTGCAAATCCGGTGAAAATTCTGCGTGCACCGCCTAAAATTCCGGGGAAAACCGAGGGATTTTTTGGATGATGATAAAAATTATCGTGCAGGAACAGAACGATTTCCGGAAACTGACTCTGAAAAGGTTGCTTCATGTATCATGTAGGGACACGGCGAGCTGTGTCCGCAGATTCTCCATAACAAAGAGAAGGAAGAGTAAAGGCTCCCCTGAAAGGGGAGCTGGCAGTGCGCAGCACTGACTGAGGCCGGTGCAGCGGGCTTTTCTGCAGGCTGCTCCACGGGCTTTGCGGGAGCTTCCGCAGGCTTGGCTGCCGGTTTTGCAGCGGGCTTTGCCTCCGGCTTCGGGGCAACGACCCTGGGCTTGCGCAGGTTCTCGATGCACCCTCTGGGGCACTCCTTGGCGCACAGACCGCAGGACTTGCACTTGTCGTAGTCGATGACCGGATAGGCGTTCTCCACGATGATGGCGTCGAACTTGCAGACCTTCTCGCACTTCTTACAGCCGATACAGGAGTTCTTGCAGGACTGCATTGCCACCTTGCCCATATTGCGGGAGGAACAGCGCACGTCCACCTTTTTCTTCTCCGGCCGCAGCTCGATCAGCCCGTTGGGACAGACCTTGGCACACTTGTTACAGCCCACGCACTTCTCGGTGCAGAAGGTTGCGATGCCGTTCTGGATGGAGATGACATCGTTTTCACAGACGGAAACGCAGTCCCCCATGCCCAGACATCCGTAGGTGCAGACGCCGGTGCCGCCGTAGAACCGCTTGGCAGCCGTACAGGTCTGCACGCCGTCGAAGCGGAACTTGCGGGCGGTGGCATCACAGGTGCCGTTGCAGTGCAGCACGGGAACGACACGCTCTGCCGCCGTGACGGAAACGCCCATGATCTCGCCGATGGCAGAGGCTGCGCCGGCACCGCCCGGCACGCAGGCGTTCATGGGTGCGCCCTTGTTGACAATGGCGTCCGCATAGTCCGCACATCCGGCATAGCCGCAGGCACCGCAGTTGGCGCCCGGCAGCTTCTCCGTGATCTCAGCAGCACGCTCGTCCACCTTGACGGCAAACACCTTGGATACGATCACCAGAAGCACGCCGAACAGAATGCCCATGGCGATGAAAATCAAAATCGGATAAATATATTCCATGACACACGCTCCTTACTGTCCCAGACCGCCAAAGCCCAGAAAACTCATCGATACGATTGCCGCAGCGATCAGCGTTGCCGGCACACCACGGAACGTGGAGGGTGTCTCCTCCTCGGCATCGTCCACACGGGAGCGCACGCCGGAGAAGATCACCATTGCCAGC
Organism: Ruminococcus sp. CAG:330; assembly: GCF_000437175.1. Classification (NCBI taxonomy): domain Bacteria; kingdom Bacillati; phylum Bacillota; class Clostridia; order Eubacteriales; family Oscillospiraceae; genus Ruminococcus; species Ruminococcus sp. CAG:330. Next base: position 20,356 of record NZ_FR898050.1, read on the forward strand.
GCAAAGCCCAGTCCGGAGAACGCCGCATTTACCAGCGACTGTCCGAAACTGTAGCCGTCGTCGATGTTCATGAGGGTAACACCCAGCACGGCGCAGTTGGTGGTAATCAGCGGCAGGTACACGCCCAGCGTCTTATACAGCGGCGGCATCAGCTTCTTGATGACCATTTCCAGCAGCTGTACGAATACGGCGATGACCAGAATAAACGCCACGGTACGCAGATACGTCAGCTCCAGCGGCTTCAGGATCAGGTGGTAGATGGGATAGGTGACCAGCGAGGCGCAGACCATGACGAATACCACGGCAGCACCCATGCCGATGCTGGAATCCAGCTTCTTCGAAACGCCCAGAAACGGACAGCAGCCGTAGAACTTGGACAACACGAAGTTGTTGGTCAGGACGGCGGCGATGATAATTGCAACATACGTACTCATGCTTCTGCCTCCTCATGCTTTGCGCCGCACACCGCCGCATTGGGGCAGGATGCGCAGCCGATCTTCTTCGGCGGCTTTTTCTTGGTCAGGCAGCATACCACAGCGATGATGACGCCAAGCACGAAGAAACCGCCTGCCGGCATGACAAACAGGGTGATGGTGTGGTTTGCCATGCCCGGAATTGCCAGCCCGAACCATGTGCCGCTGCCCAGGATCTCACGGACACTGCCCATGAGGAACAGCGCCAGCGTGAAACCCAGACCCATTCCGGCGCCGTCCAGAATGGAGGCGAGGGGGTTGTTCTTGCAGGCAAACATCTCCGCACGTCCCAGAATGATACAGTTTACCGTGATCAGTTCCAGAAACGCACCCAGACTGGTATACAGCGCCGGCACAAAGCCGTGCACCAGAAACTGGATCAGCGTCACGAACGATGCGATGATGACGATATAGCACGGGAGCTTGACCTGCTGGGGAATGAACTTCCGCAACAGGGAGATCACCAGATTGGAGCAGATGAGAACGAACATGGTGGAGAGTCCCATGCCGATGCCGTTAAATGCGCCGGTGGTAACTGCCAGCGTGGGACACATACCCAGCAGACCCACCAGCGTGGGGTTTTCTTTCAGAATACCCTTGGTAAATTCTTTTCCATAGTTCATGCGCCGAGCACCTCCTGATTTGCGCCGACTGTGTCAAGGGCACAGTCCACGGCAGCTTTCATTCCCTTGGAAGAATAGGTGGCACCGGTGATGCCGTCCACGCCGTCCACTGCGGCAGTGTCCGACAGCCCCACCAGATTGTCCACCAGCAGCTCCGGATTGGACTGTACTTTTGTGCCCAGTCCGGGGGTTTCCGAGACGGTGACAAACGAGATGCCGGTGACGGCACCGTCCCTGTTCACGCCTACGACCACCTGTAAACCGCCCTTGTTATAGCCGTCTGCGGTGATGAGGACAGCAGCCTGTCCCTTTTCATCCATGTACAGCGCCGTTGCCGCAGCACGGTCGTTGTCCTCCGGCGTGAAGTCCGGAATCTCCGTAAAGGTTCCGGCATCCGGCAGCTCCTGAAGGCTGTCCTGAATGGAGGCAGCCTCAGCGGCTGCGATCTTGTCCCTGGTCACGCTGTTGGCGAGCACCAGCAGTCCGCAGCAGACGGCGCAGATCAGCGCCAGCACCAGCGGCGGGATGACCATGGTTTTTGCAGAAGTTTTTGCGGTATCAGCCATTGTCCTTTGCCTTCCTTTCTGCCGGCTTTGCGCCAAGCGGTTTCGACACCGTGAAACGGTCGATGTACGGCGTGAGCAGGTTCATCAGCAGGATGGAGAACGAGCAGCCCTCCGGCATGTTGGCAAATTCCCGGATGACAAAGGTGAGCACCGCACATCCCAGACCAAAGACGAGCTTGCCCTTTTTGGTCATGGGCGTTGTCACATAGTCGGTCGCCATGAAGAATGCGCCCAGAATGACACCGCCGCTGAGCAGCGCATACAGCACATCGGTCATTTCGCCGCCGGTCGCCAGCGTATAGATCAGTTCCAGCACAGCCAGACCGCCCAGATATGCCACAGGAGTGTGCCACGAGATCAGACCCAGCACCAGCAGGAATGCCGCACCGATGAGCAGCGCCAGCGCAGAGGTCTCGCCCAGCGAACCGCCCACGTTGCCCAGAAACAGATCCAGCAGGCTGGCATCCCGTGTCACGAGGGGCGTTGCGCCGGTGACGGCATCAATGGCATCTATGCCACGGTTGGAGGAGAACATCTCCAGCACGGTGCTGTCCCGGTAGTAGAACGGCTTGACCCATGTGGTCATGTCGCTGGCGAAGGACAGCAGCAGGAACACACGGCCGGTGATGGCGGGGTTGGCGAAATTACAGCCCAGTCCGCCGAACAGCTGCTTCACCACGGCGATGGCAAAAATACAGCCGATGGCAGCCTCCCACAGGGGCAGCGTTGCCGGCAGATTTAGCGCCAGCAGAACGCCCGTCAGAATGGCGCTGCCGTCCGAGATGGTGACTTCCTTTTTCATCAGCTTCTGACAGACCAGTTCGGTGAGTGCGCTGAACACGGCACAGAATACCACCAGAAGCAGAGCACGGGGGCCAAAGACAATGGTTGCCGCCACGATTGCCGGCACCAGCGCAATGACGACCAGAAACATGATCTTCCGGGTGGTCATGGCGCTGCGCACATGGGGTGACGGAGAAACCGTAAATAATGATGACATCGTTTCTCATCCTCCTTATTTTTTGATGCTGTTCATATAAAAGCTCTTGGCGAGCTGGTTGGTCTCTGCCACCGGACGCTTTGCCGGACAGGCATAGGTGCAGCAGCCGCAGTTCATGCAGAGCGTGACCTTGTGTGCGCCCAGTGCCTCCGAATCCTTCTGACGGAATGCCTTGGCGATCTCCGTGGGCATGAGCCGCAGGGGACATGCCTCCAGACAGCGTCCGCAGTGGATACAGGCGGAGGGCTTGGTGTCCAGAATCTTCTCAAATGCGAGAATGGCGTTGTTTGCCTTGAGAATGGGGTCTGCCACATCCGGAATGCAGATACCCATCATCGGGCCGCCGTACAGCAGCTTCTTGGCACGCTCCAGATCGCACTGGGCGAATGCCAGCACATCCTTAACCGGTGTTCCCATGGGAACGACCACGTTACAGGGGTTGCCGATGACATCGCCGTCCACGGTGAGCATCCGCTCCACCAGCGGCATGCCGGTTTTCAGGTAGCGGCTGACGAACGCAACAGAGGAGACGTTCATGACGATCACACCCTGATCGGCGGGGAGCTGTCCCTCGCCGACGATTCTGCCCAGCGTATTATAGATGAGCACCTTTTCTGCGCCCTGGGGGTAGGTGGTGGGCAGTGTCTCCACCCGAATCTCCGGATGGGAGGCAGCCTTTTCGGTGAGGATGCGAATGGCCTCGGGCTTGTTTGCCTCGATGCCGATGACTGCCTTAGGGATCTCCAGCCAGCGCATCACCTGCAATACGCCGTCCAGCACCTCGTCCGGTGCTTCCACCATCTGGCGGTAGTCGGAAGTGATGTACGGTTCACACTCGGCGGCGTTGATCGCCAGCGTGTCCACCTTCTGCTTCGGGGCAAGCTTCACGTGGGTGGGGAAGCTTGCGCCGCCCATGCCCACCAGACCGCTCTCCCGAATGGCCTTGAGGAAGCTTGCCTTGTCGGTGACCTCCGGCGGCTTCACGTCGGGACAGACCGTCTGCTGGCCGTCCGTGGCGATCTCCACCATGGGGCAGGTTCTGCCGTTGGACATCCGGTAGGTGGTGATTGCCTTTACCGTGCCGGATACGCCGGAGTGGATAGGCACTGCCATAAAGGCGTCGGTATCTCCGATCTTTTGTCCCACCTGCACCGTATCCCGCGGCTTCACCACCGGCGTACACGGCGCACCGATGTGCATGCTCATAGGAATCCGCACCAGTTCCGGCAGCGGAAGCTTTTGGGATGCGCAGTCCTCCGTGTTCTTATGGTGATCCAGACGGACACCATGTAGTTTCTTCATAAGATCTCTCCTTTCTCTGAGGATGCTTCTGTTTCCTCAGCCATAGAGCCGCAAAAACCGGCTCCGTGTCCCATAGAGTCCGGCGGCGCACCGAAAAAATTTCCGGCGCTGCCGCAAAAATCACTTTTCTTTTTGGAGAAAATGTGATATAATAAGACCTGTGTTTTTCCGGTGTTGGCGCTGCGGAAAACCGGCAGTATTTCCCGCCGGAAACGGCACAGCGCAAGACCGCAAAAACCTCTTTTCATTATAATCCATCTGCGCTTTTTTGTAAACAGAAAACAATTGTTTTTTTTGAAACCAATTTATTTCTTTTTCGGCATTTCACACAATAATGTGTTGACTATCCGATCATTTTATAGAACATAGGAGGAGTTATTCCATGAAAGGCTATCGCATCAGCGTCATCCGCCACGGCAGAACGGCAGCAAACGAAAAGGGCATTTACATCGGACGGACGGACTATCCCCTCTCCGACCGGGGCAGCGCCGAGCTGTGCAACAAGATGGACGAATTTGTCTATCCCAATGTGGCACGGGTGTATTCCAGTCCTCTGCTGCGCTGCCGGGAAACGGCGGAGATCCTATTTCCCGACACCACTCTCCAGACCGTGGACAACCTCATCGAGATGGACTTCGGCGATTTCGAGGGAAAGTCGGCGGACGAGCTGGTACAGAAAGAGGAGTTCCGCACGTGGCTGAAAGGCGGCCCCGATGCCCGTCCGCCCAAGGGCGAGAGTTTGCAGGAGGTGCAGCTGCGCATCTTCAAGGCGCTGCGGGAGATCATCCGGGACATGATGCAGGAGGATCTGCTCCACTGCGCCGTCATCACCCACGGCGGCATCATCTCCACCATGCTTGCCGGCTTCGGGCTGCCCAAGATTCCGGTGCAGCAGCTGCAGTGCGACTTCGGCGAGGGCTATGACATCCACGTCACCGCCGACCTGTGGCAGCGGTCGCAGGCGTTTGAGATTCTGGGCATGACCCCCTATCAGGCATAAATTCCGGAAACGTTCCCATACTACCGGAGAAGGGAGGATGGGAACATGGAACTTTTCCAAGGCGACCGCTATGCAAGGCAGCTGCTGCGCCGGCACCGCCGGCTTCGGCGGGATTTCTGGGGGCTGGTGCTGTTGCAGCTGCTGTTCTGGCTGACGGAGGGCACGGCAGCGGTGCTCCTGCTGCGTCTGCTGGAACGCCCTGCCGGCGCACTGCTCACGGAATCTGTGCTGGTCTGGCGGCTGGTGCAGGGAGTGTGGTACGCCGTTTCCCTGCCCCTGTCCGTGTGGTGCCGCTGGACGGTGCGGCTGCGTGTGACCCAGTGCTCCGGCATGGGCGGCAACGGGCTGCATGTGGGCGGGCGAGCCGTTTTCCTGTCCCTCCTGTGCACCCTGCTGCGGACAGCGGCGCTGCTGCCCGCAGCCCTGTTCCTGTCCGGTGCGTACCATCTGGCACGCATGGGGACGGCACACGCCGAGAGTGCGCCGTGGCTCTTCGGGAGCATGCAGTGTGTCGTGGCGGCGGTGGTGTGTCTGCTGCTGTGGGGCTATCTCTGTCTGGGACTGCTCTGCGTGCCGTATGTCTGGTTTGCTGCGCCGGACATGCCCTGCCGCAGGGTGCTCTCCACGGCGCTCCGCATCATGCACGGCAACCGAAAGGCACTGCTGGGGACGGCGGCGTGGTACGCCGCAGCGATGCTGCCCGTGGTGACCATCCCCCATATGCTGCCCCGTGCCGGAACGGCGCTGGTCTGCTTTTTCAACATCCGTGTCCGGCTGTTTTTTCAAGAAATGGAGGTGATTTCCCGTGCCGCAGCCCCTTGTCTTCCCTGTGGAGGGGATCGACCGCAGCATGACGCTGGAACAGTATCTCCGCCGATTCCGAAACGTGTCCCGCCGGACGCTGGTGCGGCTCAAGCGGATTCCCGGCGGCATCTGCTGCAACGGCGTTCCCGCCCGCACCGTTGACCCCGTTTCTGCCGGCGACTGCATCACCCTGACCGAGCCTGCTGCCGAACACACTCTCCCGCCCCTGACCACGTGCACCGTGCCCATTCTACAGGAAACGGCGTCGTGGATTCTCTACGACAAGCCCGACGGCATGCCGGTGCACCCCTCCCATGGGCACCGCACGGACACGCTGGGGAATGTCTTTGCAGCGGCGCATCCAGAGCTGCCCTTTCGTCCGGTCTACCGGCTGGACCGAGACACCAGCGGCATCTGTCTGGCGGCGAAATCCGCCTACAGTGCGGCGTTTTTGCAGGGCAGGGTGGAAAAGACCTACCTCGCACTGGTGTGCGGCACATTGCAGGAATCCGGCACCATCTCCGCCCCCATCGGCAGAGCCGACGGCTCGGTGATCCGGCGCTGTGTCCGGCAGGACGGCAAGTCCGCCGTGACTCACTACCGTCCCCTGCGACAGGACGGGACGTACACCCTTACGGAACTGACGCTGGAGACCGGACGCACCCACCAGATCCGGGTCCATATGGCATCGCTGGGCTATCCACTGGCAGGCGATACCCTGTACGGCGGAAGCACCGCCCACTTCTCCCGCCACATGCTCCACTGCTGCCGTGTCGCCTTTCCCGATCCGGAGAGCGGCGAGCGCATCACGGCGGAGTGCCCGTTTCAGGCGTGCGAGGCGTATTTTGCAGCGGCAAAAATATGAGGAGGAGATTCCAGCGGTAGGAATCCCCTCCTCTTTTTCGTTCACTGTTACAGGCGCTTATGGTTTTTGACGCAGTCACCGGCAAAATCTGCCGAAAAGACGTGCGGAAAAGATGCGAAACAGGCGCTTATGCCAGCACCCGCTTCAAAAATTCCGGAAAGCTCTCCTGTCCGCCGGCTGCGGTCTTGGAGTAGTATTGCAGCACCAGAAATGCGTCGTCCAGCGACACAGCGCCGTCGCCGTCCACATTGGCTGCCTTTGCCTCCACGTCTGCCGGCGGCTGGCTGCCGGCGGCCACCTTGGAATAATAGGCGAGGATGGCGAAGGAGTCGTCCAGATCAATGTTGCCGTCGCCGTTCACATCCCCCAGCGTATAGGGTGCCCAGCGCAGTTGCAGCGTGGTGGCGCAGGACGCTGCACCGCCGATGAGAGTGGTTTTGCTGTCCAGCACCGTCACGGCATCCTCGGTCTCCTCGCTGTAGACCACGTCGTAGGAATAGGTGGTCTTTCCGGAAACACCGGTTTCATAGCTGTTGTCCGCAATGACCACGTTTGTGTCCGCATAGGTCACATCATCCGAGGCGCTCAGGGAAACCGTATATGCCGAATTGTACGTATTTTGCAGAAAATCCCGCTGGTACACCGGCAGCGGATTTTCCCCTTGATCCTCCGACTTTCTGCACTCCGACTGGTTCACCGGAAAGACGTAAGTCGTGCTGTCCGAGTCCTGCACGGGGGCGATCTCCATATCGTAGTAGGTTTCGTTGCCCTCTCTGGTCTTGTTGATGATGGTCACCTGTACCGGATGGTCGTGCACGGTGACAGCGATCTGTCCCGTGATCTGGCTGGCCGGTATGGATTTTTTCACAAGAATCTGGCTCTTCTCCACCTGCACCACGGAGGTTCCGCCGGCGGTTTCCTCCGCAGATGCCCCAAACGGCATGGCTGCCGTCAAAGCGAGCATGATGCCGGCGCAGCAGAGCGCAATGTTCTTTCGTATCATCTGGCTACATTCCTTTCCCATTTTTGGTTCACAGCAGGATATGCTGTTGCGTTGCCTCTATTATACCGGATTTGCGGGGATGTGTCAAGGAAATCGGGAGAAAGGGACAGGGTTCGTGGGGAATTGCGGTTTTCGGCGGGTGCAAAACTGCCCTCTCCAAGAGATAAAACTGCGGACACGGCTCGCCGTGTCCCTACAAAATCGTAAAAGCAGATAACAAAAAGCATCGTGCAGAAACGAAAAGATTCTGAAAAACTGTTCCCGAAAAGGCTGCTCCAGCTGAGCGCAGCTGGCGAGGAGCAAACTTGTAGGGACACGGCGTGCCGTGTCCGATTCGTTTGCCTGAAACAAAATGGGAAAACAGCTTTTCGAGGGTGGAACGTTTTCAACGGAATTTCCCCTGACACAAATTGGCGGACACGGCTCGCCGTGTCCCTACTCAAATTGTGGAGTATCATAGGCTCCCCTGAAAGGGGAGCTGGCAGTGCGCAGCACTGACTGAGGGGTTTCTGCAAATCATCCATTGCATAAAAGATTTCACGAAAGACCTCTCCACCGCCTAACGGCGGTCCCCCTCGTACT
>NZ_FR898051.1:0-9682 GCF_000437175.1 Ruminococcus sp. CAG:330
TTTGCCGAAAAGACGTAGATAGACGCCTATGAACACAAGCTCTAAGTATCACAATTATTTTTTCGATTACTTCAGCTTTGCGCCGTCACTGAATGCGTTGCCAACCTTTTCGCCCAGCTTCAAATAGGTGTGGTTTGCCGGATCAAAGGCAATGGGCTGGAACTTGGTGAGGTCGATCGTGCCGTCTGCGCTGAGAATGGCTTCGTCTGCGCTGACATTGACAATTTCACCGATCATGCACTCCGACTCTGCATCGTAGCTCACCAGCTTGCACTCCAGCGTCAGCGGAAGCTCCGTAATCATGGGCGCATCCACTTTGTCGCTCTTTACGGTGTGCAGACCGGACTTCTCCATCTTATCCGGCGTATCGTTTCCGGAAACGATTCCCACATAGTCGGCTTCTGCCACGTGAGCAGCATCTGCCATGCTTACGGTGAAGGCTTTCCGTGCGAGGATGTTTTTCACAGTCTTGTGCTTGTGGCTGAGGTACAGTGCGACTTTGTCGCTGTCGCAGACAGAACCCCATGCAGCGTTCATGGCATCGGCTTTGCCAGCTTCGTCATAAGAAGCGATGATCAAAACCGGCATCGGATATAAATAAGACTTTACTCCGAGATTTTTTCTCATGGTTCATTCCTCCTGAATATATTTGAAATATACCGGTATTTTCTGCCGGCACCATGTTTAGAATACCGCATAATCTTAGAAATTTCAAGACAAAAAAATGAAGGCAAAATAAAAAATGAGGTTCCGTTATGACGGCATGGCGAAATAGCAGTGCGCAAATTGATTGACATTCCGGATAAAATATAGTATAATAAATACAATTTGCGGTTTCAGAAGAAACGGAAAAAGAAAGGATGTATGTATGAAAAGCACAAAAAAGCAAGAGAAAAACGGCTTCGGCTCTAAGCTGGGGTTTGTTTTGGCAGCATCGGGTTCGGCTGTCGGGTTGGGAAATATCTGGAGATTCCCTTACCTCGCCGCAAAATACGGCGGAGGCATATTCCTCCTGGTCTATCTCATTCTGGCGGTGACCTTTGGATTCTCTCTGATGATTACAGAAATCGCCATTGGCAGACGAACCGGAAAGAGCGTTATGCAGGCGTACACGAAAATCGACAAACGGTTCAAGCCGCTGGGATGGCTCGCCGGCGCAATTCCGGTTATCATTCTCCCCTATTACTGCGTCATCGGCGGATGGGTATTGAAATACCTGACAGCATTTGCAAGCGGTTCGGGACACGCCGCAGCAGAGGACGGCTACTTCGCCAATTTCATCAGCGGTGCAGGAGCTACAACGCTGTTCTTTGCGATTTTCATTGCTCTGACTGCAATTGTTGTCATCTTTGGTGTTCAAAAGGGCATCGAAACAGTTAGCAAGGTTATGATGCCCGTTCTTTTAGCGCTGATTATCGGCATCAGCATTTACACGCTGACACTTCCGGGTGCGCTGGATGGTCTGGTGTATTATGTACGTCCCAGTCTCTCGGAATTCTCGATCAAAACGGTTATCGCTGCCATGGGGCAGCTGTTCTACTCCATGTCCCTGGCAATGGGCATCATGATCACTTACGGCTCTTACATGCGGAAAGAGGACAACATTGAAACGTCGGTTCGGCAGATCGAAGTGTTTGACACCATCGTTGCATTTCTGGCGGGAATGATCATTGTTCCGGCAGTATTCGTCTTTTCCGGCGGAGATCGGGACGCTTTGAATGCTGGTCCCGGACTGATGTTCGTCACCCTGCCAAATGTCTTTGATTCCATGGCAGGCGGTCAGATCGTGGGAGTTGTATTCTTCCTGCTGGTAGTGCTGGCAGCCATGACCTCTTCCATCTCCCTTATGGAAACCGTTGTTTCCATGATTCAGGATCGTCTGGGATGGAAACGTCTGCCCAGCTGTCTGCTGGTTGTGGGCGTTTCGTTCCTGCTGGGAATGCTGTCCATCTTCGGATACAGCATCTGGTCAGATTTCACTATTTTCAAAATGCAGTTCCTCGATTTCTTCGACTACATCAGCAACAACATTATGATGCCAATCGTTGCGCTGATGACCTGCATTCTGATCGGCTATGTTGCCAAAACCACCTATGTGGAGGACGAAATTTCCAAGAACACGATGTTCCGTGCAAAGGGCATGTATCGCATTATGATTCGGTACATCTGCCCGCTCTGCATGCTGCTGATCCTGTTCTCCTCCTTGTTCCTGACGCTCTAAGCGCATCAATCAAACCAAAACAAAAGCACTGTGCAGTGGAACGCTTCCATGCTGCACAGTGCTTTTTGTTATTTCTGATGCTTTTCCAGCCAGTGAGCCGCATAGGAACAGGTGGCCGTCACCTGTTTTCCCTGCTCCGTCAGGAGCGCAACGGCACGGCGCACCAATTCACCGGCCACGCCCTGTCCACGCAGCGAATCGTCCACAAATGTGTGGTCGATGCATGCCGTTTGGGCATCCGCATCCGGAAATGTGATTTCTGCCAGAAGCTTTCCTGCGGCATCCTCACAGAAAATGCGATGGTCTGCAATCTGATATTCCATGATCAAAAGTTCTCCTTTCGGCGCTGTTTTCGAAGCTGCGCCCGCTTTTCTGCGGCGTTCCACTCCGCCTCCTCTTCCGGCGTTTCCAGGCGCAGCCGTGGCACCTCTGTAGGTTTTTCCTCGTCGTCCAAGGCGACCATCACCAGATAGGCGGTGTTGATCAGCATTCGGGTGCCGTTCAGATTTTCCACATAGGTCTTAGTGCACACTTCCATAGAGGTACGGCGCACATAGGTGATATAACCGCAGATGATGACGGTATCATTGGCGTGTGCCGGTGCCTGAAATGTCAGGGTATCCACTACGGCTGTGGTCACGTTTTTTCCGGAATGCCGTCTGGCGACCACCGCTGCGACAATGTCGATCCACTCCATGAGCTGTCCGCCGAACAGCCGGTGATAGCCGTTGATGTTCGCCTGTGTCAGAATCTGCACCTGCTCAGAATACGAATCACGAACACGTTTTTCTTCCATGCAACCAACTCCTTTTGGTTATTATACCACATTTCTGCGAGCGTTACAATCCCTCAGAATAATTCTGCTGCATTTTTTGAAGTTCCTCCTGCATCTCTTGCACCAGACTCGGCGGAGAGATCACCTTGACCCACGAGCCTTGGGAGAGCAGGTACATGAGAATGCCTCTGCCATGGTTGATCTCCGCCTCGATGATGCAGAGCGCACCGTCTTTCTCCACGATTTTTGCGGTGGGAAGCCGGTCCAGGATTGCCTGCACGGATGGGCCGGAAAAGGAAAACCGGATCTTCTCTGTCTTGCCGGGGAACATGAACTGGTTTTTCTCCCGCAGGTCGCCCTCATCAAAATCGTACTCCTGTTCCAGATGGAACTGTTCCCGATGCTCCGTCATGGAGGTGATGCGATCCACACGGAAATAGCGTGCCACACACACAGCATCCTCCGCTGGATAAGCGATGAGATAAAAATAGTATTCGCTGAACATCACAGATGCCGGACGAATCTTCCGCTTGACTTCCTCCCGATTCATCTTATAATACGTAATGGTGACAAGCCGTTTTTGGTCGATGGCACGAATCAGCTTCCAAAGCGTGTCGATAACAGCAGCACAGTCGGACCGCACCTCGTGGTAATGGTAGACCTCCTTTTGGATGAGCTTTTCCAAACGTTTGCGGTCTTGCACGGTGGTGAAACGCTTTAGCTTTGTGATGAGATTCAGAGCATCTTCTTTTTGAAAACAGCGGCATCCGAGAATCACCTCCACCAGCGCAAACAGTTCCTTGTTTTTCAAAAATTCGTCGCTGGTCAGACAGTATGCCTTTTCCTTGTGCGAGTAGGTCAGTTCTGCATTTTGCATCAGGCTGCGGTTTTCTACCAGAAAATTCTGGATGCGACTGATATCTCTGCCGATGCTCTTGGTGGAAACCTGGTATTCCTGTGCAAGGGCTTTTGATGAAATCGCCTCCCCATGCAGCGCACGGAAGAAAATCTCCAGCATACGGTTGCTTTTTTCAGATTCTATCATTGTAGAATGACACCTCATTTCTGCTTCTATTATAGCACAATCCGCAGACAGAGGGGTGTCTGTTTGAAAAAAAGTTACAAATCCAAAAATGCCGCCCCGCAAAAAAACGGAACGGCATTGGGATTAAGGAAATACTTGTTTTGTCTGGTGGGTCTGCGCCAGACGCTTTTCCCGATATTCGGTCGGTGTACATCCCAGACGTTTTCGGAATGTCTCCGTGAAATAGCTGGAGCCGCTGAACCCGCACTTCCATGCAATTTCCGTCATACTGCGGGAGGAATCCGCCAGCAGTTCAATGCTTTTGGAAATGCGGTACTCGGTCAGGTAGGACACGGGAGTCTGATTCAGGTAGCGCTTGAAGATGGAACAGCAGCTGCTGCGGCAGACAAATCCGGCGGCTGCGATATCCTGTAAAGCAATCTTACTGCTGTAGTTCTGCTGGATGAATCCCACCATCTTATGCATTGCCTCCAGTTGCTTGCTGTCGTTTGGTTCCCATGGATTGACGACGTTCTGCATCTTCTCCCACAAACGATAGCAAATGCGGTAGATACAGCTGTAGAGCTGCAGTGCGTATGCACCCTCCTGCTTCTGTGCACTGCGGTACAATTCCAGCACCAGATCGATCAGTTCTTTTTCCGACAACACCTCCGGATGCAAAATCAAGTACGGCGGAGAGTTGTGCAGGATGTAGTCCATCTGTTCTTGTGTACTCTCATGGGTGGCGATGGAGGGATGGAAAATGGTGCACTGAAATTCGCAATTGCAAGGCTTATCCCAGAATGCATAGTGCATCTGTCCGGAGTTGACAAAAATCATCTGTCCCTCCTCAAGAGGGCAGGGTTCTCCGTTAACGCTGTACCACATAGTTCCACGGCAGACGTAGATAAATTCAAAGTCGTTGTGCCAGTGGTTGACAACAGAGAGCGAGGGATAGTCCTCCTGCCGGGATGCCGAAACTTTGATCGGCATGTGCGGGACATTGTAGCGAATGATTTCGGACTTGTTGTCCATCAGTTCAATGGTGTACATGACGCAGCCCTTTCAGGTCAGGAAATAGCTTTCTGCCGTGTGAGGTTTTTTACCCAGCGATATTTCTTATAGTTCCGGTAGACTGCCGGCAGTTTGATGATCTCATCCACGTTGATTAGAATGTAGACAGCGAGCACCGGAAGCTTCAGCACAAAAGCGGTAAGCAAACCAATTGGAACCGTAACACACCACATAGTCACGCTGTCGCAGAAGAAGCCAAACTTGGAATCTCCGCCGGAGGGGAAGATTCCGGAGATGACAGTCATGTTGATGGACTTTCCGATGACATAGTAGGAACATACCACCAGCATCACACGCAAATAATGCTGTGCCGTTTCAGTCAATGTGGAGAAGTGGGAAACAAACGGAATGATGCAGAGAATCAGCCCGCCGGCAATGGCACCGGCAAGAATGGAGGCCTTGGTAATTTTTTTGCCGTAGAGTTTTGCCTTTTCCAGTTCGCCCTGTCCCAGCAGTCCGCCCACCATGATACCGCCGGCTGTGGCAATACCAGTGCAGAAGCAAATGACCAGATTCTTGATAATGTTGGCGATGGAATTGGCAGCAGCAGCATCACTTCCCATGTGTCCCATAATGACGGAGTACATGGTGAATCCAACGCCCCAGACCAGTTCATCTCCCAGAATGGGCAGTGTGTATTTCCAGAAGTCGCTGCGCAGTGTTTTATCCTGAACAAAGGCATAGCGCAGGCGAATCTTGATGTAATCCTTTTTCAGCATCACAGAGAGTCCCCAGAACAGCTCGATCACCTTGGAAAGCACAGTTGCCAGTGCTGCGCCGGCGATTCCCATTTCCGGAAAGAAGCCAATGCCGAAAATAAAAGCGGCGTTCAGGAAAATGTTGATGACTACGGAAACGGAACTGATGACGGCACTCTCCACGGCGTGTCCGCAGTTTTTCAGGATGCACAGGTAGATCTGGGAAATACTCAGCAGGAAATATGAGATGCCAACTACACGCAGATAAGCTGCGCCGTCTTCGATCAGAACAGGGTCTGAGGCGAAAATCCGCATCAGCTGTTCCGGAAAGAATGAGGCGCCAATGGTAAACGGCAGCGAAATCAAAACCGATGCAGCCAGACCGATGCCCAGCGTTTTTTCCACAGAATCACGGTCTTGGATGCCCCAGTACTGTGCGGCAAAAATCGACACACCGGCGGTGATCGCAAACAAAAACAGGGAGTAGACAAACTGAATCTGTCCAGCCAGAGAAACGGCGGACAGCGCATCCTGACTCAGAAATCCAAGCATAAACGCATCTGATGCATTGACGAGCGCCAGCATCAGCTGCTGTAGAGAAATCGGGATCATCAGGTGCATTAATTTTTTGCGAAACTCCGCAGAAGCTTCATGATTGACCATAACTGTAATCTCCTTTTCGTTGAATTGCGATTGATATTATAATCCAAAAAACTGCGAATTTCTATAAAAATTGCATGATTTATTATAACAATCGTATATTCTCCGGAAAAGAACTGCGGAGCAGAAAAAATGCTGCAATGTGAAAAAACTGGCGTTTCACAGAAATTGTGCGCTATCGCCAAAAGCGGAATGTGAAACAAAAAAACTGCTGTACCATTTGAAAACAGTACAACAGTTTCCGTTTTCTTTGTGTTCTGTTACGAACCGGAATACGATGTCAGTATAACCGCTTCCCCCAGCAGATACCGGCACAGGAGCACCACATCTGCAACGCTGAACACGCCATCACCGTTGGTGTCCTGCGGGCTGGCAGTCAGCACATCATCCGGATTTTTCCATTTGGTGATATTCAACCGCATCAGTGTTAGATCCGCACCGTTGACCAGCTTGTCGCTGTTCACATCGCCTGCGATTATTTTGCTGTCCGGCGATGCAGTCGTACCGCTTCCGCTGCCGTAGTAGTCGGAAAGGGAGATACCATTCGAGCCAAGAGGAATGGTGTGATCCAAGCTGATGAACTTACCGCTGTCATTCTGCCACAGGGATGGCTTGACCAGGGCGTACTTCTCCACGTCCCACTTGCCGAAGTTGTCATAGACCAGACCGCCGGTATCGCCGGAATTTTCGTTGAAGCACCAGAACGTATGGTGGATGCGGTGTTCGATCATGAAGTCCCGCAGATAAGTCATCCACGCCTCATTCTTTCCGCCGTCCATAAATCCGCCCCACTCGCCCATGAGCAGCGGTGCCACTTTCTCATCCTGTAAGAAATACCAGTTGTCATACCAGCAATCTTTCAACAGGGTTTCCTGCGTGAAGCCATCGTAGAACCACTTCTGATCGTAGACCAGCGGACCGTAATCGTGGGGCGAATAGACCAGCTGGCTCTGGTATTCGCCGAGGTCGATGGGATATTTTTTTGCGCCGCGGAAATTTCCACCCCACCATGTACCATAATAATATTCCGTCATGGTGGTATAGTCGATTCTCGGCGCTGTCCAGTCGTATCCCTCCTTGGGATATACTTCGGTTCCCTCCACCATAATCAGCAGGTTCGGATTCTTTTCCAGCACGCAGGCAGCTGCAGTTTCCGCCGCATATTTCCAGTTGGTGGGGTCTTTGGAATCGTCCCACTTTGCCATTTTATCTTTCACATCTGCCGTTCCGTGAGGTTCGTTTTTCAGGTCGATCGCAAGAATGGTGTCATCATCCTTATAGTAATCCGCAAACCACGCCAATGCTGTGCACCAGTCTTCCGTGCTGAACTTGTCTGTATACCAAAGGCTGATCTGATGTCCGGCAGAGGCGGTCTCAGCGCTGTGGATGTCGATCATGATCTTGATGCCAAGCTCTCTGCACCACTGCACTGCCTGATTCCAGATATCAAAGCTATACTTGACCTTACCGCCCTGCACGCCCTCCACCGTCAATTCCGGATTGGAGTACTCGTTGACCTTCGGCGTTGCCGGATCGGGATCGCCGTTCTTCCATTGCAGCAGAATTTCAGTGGACATGGGGACACGCAGAAAGTTGAATCCATGGTCGGCGATCTGGCGCAGCATATCGTGCATATTTTGCGACCAAACGCCGTCGAATACCTGACTCCCCACGTTATAGCCAAACCAGTTGCAGCCAGTGATCCAAACCGGATTGCCATCCCTGTCCACGATTTCAGCGTTGTCGTTAACGTGCAGCCAGTCGTCGTGGTAGGCATCCGGCGTTGCAGCAGCGCTGGAAATGCTGGCAGCAGACGGCACCAGCAGCGATGCCGTCAAAAGCACCGGCAGCACAAGTCGGCGAAAAAATGAATATGACATATGAATATCCTCCTCACTCCAACAATTGATCGTATGATGTCATTTTATATTGTAACACATTTTCATGAAAATGTCAATTGTTTTTGTGAGAAAACACAAGCTAGAACGAAACGATCAGCTGCATCTTAAAGCGTTCCTGTCCGAAAACAGCATGGGGAATGTCTTTCGGCATAATCAGGGTCTCGCCAGCCTGCAACACGAACGCCGCTCCCCCAACGGTAAATTTTCCTGTTCCCTCCAGCACAGTTACCATGGCATCTCCGCCGGCAGCATGAGTGGAGATCTCCTCGCCCTTGTCAAAGGAGAAGATGGTCATGCTGACCTTTTCGTTCTGTACCAGTGTCTTGCTGATTACCTGTCCCGGCTGGTATTCCACCAAATCTTTCAGCTGCAGTTTGGTTTGCTTTTCAATATTTTTATACATGCGAAGTCCTCCTGCTTTTTTTATTATTATGTCACATGTGTATGTTCTGATACACAAAAGAACTGGGAAATCGAATGTGCAGCTCCGATTTTTCCAGTTCTTATTCCTGCATTTATTCTGCTTTTTCCAGTGCTTCCCGCAGGGTACGCCAGCCCAGAACGGCGCACTTTACTCTTGCCGGCATATGCGCAATATCTTTCAGAGCAGAAGCCTCTTCCAGCTCCTCAATTTCTTCCTCGGTTGCAGTTCCTTTGATCATTTTCAGGAACAGATCAGACAGGTGTAGCGCCTCTTCTTTGGTTTTCCCCAGGATCATGCCGATCATGATATCTGCAGATGCCTGTGAGATTGCGCAGCCGTCACCGCTGAAAGACGCATCCTGAATCACGCCGTCCTCGACCTTTAGGTTCAGCCAGATGTCATCTCCGCAGTTGGGATTGACACCCTCCAGCTTGAGCGTTGCATCCGGCAGATCGAACTTAAATTCCGGACGGACATTGTGTTCTGTGAGAATCTCATTATAAAAGTTATTCATCGCCAAATCCCATCCTCTTTCGAATATTTGCCACGCTCTCCAAGAAGCGGTCCACCTCTGCAACAGTATTGTAGAACATGACACTTGCCCGTGCAGTTGACGGAATGCCAAGATGCTGGTGCAGCGGCTGTGCGCAGTGGTGACCGGCACGAATGTCAATGCCGTCGCTGCTGAGAATTTCGCTGATATCGTGCGGGTGTACACGATCCACTGTGAAAGATGCAATTCCTGTGTGGTTGTCCGGCCGAGCCGAACCCAACAGGTGCACATGGGGAATGCTCTGCATGCCCTTGATGAGGTATGCAGTCAGTTCCTGTTCTGCCCGATGGACATTTTCCATGCCCAGTGTATTGAGATATTGAATGGCTGCTGCCAGTCCAACGGCACCGGC
>NZ_FR898051.1:9687-18500 GCF_000437175.1 Ruminococcus sp. CAG:330
CAACGGCACCGGCAGCGTTGACCGTTCCTGCCTCGAACTTATGGGGCAGCTCTGCATAAATGGCATCATAGCGGGAGACGGACTCGATCATCTCTCCGCCAGTGAGAAACGGCGGCATTGCCTCCAGCAGTTCCCGCTTGCCGTACAGCACACCGATTCCCATGGGGGCGAGCATTTTGTGACCGGAAAACGCCAGAAAGTCCACGCCCAGCTGCTGAACATCGATTGCCATATGGGGAGCGCTCTGTGCAGCATCCACCAGGATCACAGCTCCGCAATCATGGGCACGCTTTACCAGTGTCGGGATATCGTTGACACATCCCAGCACGTTGGAAACCTGTGTTACTGCTACCAGCTTGGTGTGCTCCGAAAATGCAGCGTCCATCTGCTCCGCAGAAATGGTGCCGTCCGGCTCGCACTCCAGAAAGACCAGTTTTGCCCCTGTCGCTTTGGAAACCATCTGCCACGGCAGCAGGTTGCTGTGGTGTTCCAGAATGGAAACCACGATCTCGTCCCCTGCTTTCAGATTCGCCATACCATAGCTGTATGCCACAAGGTTCATACTCTCTGTGGTATTTCGGGTGAAGATGATCTCCTCGGGACAGGCAGCATGAATGAACTGCTGCACAGTCTGTCTTGCCTGTTCATAGCGCTCGGTCGCCTCCACACTCAGCGGATACAGCCCACGCAGAACGTTGGCGTTGTACTTCTCGTAAAATTCTCTGGTGGCATCCAGCACCGCCTGCGGTTTCTGAGAGGTAGCTGCATTGTCAAAATAGACACGGTCGGTATTTTCCAGCAGGACGAAATCCTTTCGCACAGACTGGGCATTCCATGCGGCCATTTAGAGCACCTCCTCGATCATCTGATGCATATATGCTGCGGTTTTCTCGTCTGCCACATCCTGACAGAGCTTCTCCAGACGTGCCTTGGCGACGATCTTCTCCGCCTCACTCTTGCTGATGCCACGGGACTCGAAGTAGAACAGCATACCCTGTTCCAGTTCGCCGATGGTTGCGCCATGGCTGCCCTTGACATCCTCTTCAGAGCACAGAATCAGCGGAATGGTCTTGTTGATGACATCATCTCCCAGCAGCAGGACATTTTCCTCCTCCTTGCCCTCCGAACCGGAGCAGCCGCATCTGAGATCGATGGTGCCGCGGAATACCTTTTCTGCATGATTTTCCAGTGTGCCGTTTGCCTGAATGTCGCACATGGTATTCTTGCCGATGTGGTTGGCGATGACATTCATGTCCAGCTTCTTTCCATCATGTACCAGATATCCGCACTTGTTGGAGAAGCTGCTGTCGTCGCCGATCATATCTACACGAACGCCGGAGAAAATCGAGCCTTTCGCTGTATACAGGCGAACCAGTTCAATAGTAGCGCCCTCTTCTGCGACACCGCCAACGTCATTGATGATCTCCTCGCTTTGGTCGGTGAGAATCTGAATCAGACGAATGGTAGCACCTTTCTCAGCGTGCAGCATGGTGCGGAGTGCGGCACGGGGTGCATCGGCTTTCCAGATCTGCACGATGGTGAGGTTGCTGTTCTTTTCTGCCTGCCCGTTGACCAGCAGGGTGCAGTTTTTTCCGGCCGTGCTGCCGATCTCCATGCGGACGGTGTCCACGCACTCGTTCCACGCAGTGATGGTCACTGCCCACGGGAACAGATGATCGATGGCAGAACCGACACCAGTTGCAATGGTGCCGTTGTCCTCCCACTCTGCAACGTCTGTGATCTGTGCGGTGCCGTTTTCAGTTTCGATCTGTACCGGACAGGGTGCCTCTGCCTCATATTGCTCCAGTACACTGTCGTTCACGTTCAGCCGGTTCCATGTCTTTACCGGAAGCTGGTTGACGATACTTGTCTTTTTTTCCATATCTTTCACCTCACCCAATACTGCCTTTCATTTCCAGCCGAATCAGATTATTCATCTCAATGGCGTATTCCAGCGGAAGCTCCTTGGAAACGTTGTCCGCAAATCCGCTGACGATGCAGGCTCTCGCATCCTCCTCGCTCAGGCCGCGGGACATGAGATAGAAAATTGCCTCGTTGCTGATCTTGCCGATCTGTGCCTCGTGTCCGACATCGGCTTTTCTGGTGCGCACGTCAATGGCAGGGATGGTGTCTGATCTGGACTCGGAGTCCAGCATCAGGGATTCGCAGGAAACGGAGGACTTTGTCCCCTCTGCCTCCTTGGTGACAACTACGGAGCTGCGGAATGTGCTGATACCGCCATCCTTGGAAATCGACTTGGTGTTGATATAGGAGCTGGTTTCTGGTGCTGCGTGAACGACCTTTGCGCCGGTGTCCAGATTCTGTCCCTTTCCGGCAAACGTGATGCCGGTGAATTCCATTTTGGAACCTCTGCCCTTCAGAATGCTCATGGGGTACAGGTAGGAGACGTGGGAACCGAAAGAGCCGGAAACCCACTCGATCTTACCGCCCTCTTCCACCAGCGCACGCTTGGTGTTCAGGTTGTACATATTCTTCGACCAGTTCTCGATGGTGGAGTAGCGCAGGGTGGCGTTCTTGCCCACGAACAGTTCCACACATCCGGCGTGCAGGTTGGCAACGTTGTACTTCGGAGCAGAACATCCTTCGATGAAGTGCAGGTATGCGCCCTCTTCCACAATGATCAGCGTGTGCTCAAACTGTCCGGCGCCCTTAGCATTCAGGCGGAAATAAGACTGCAGCGGAATGGTAACAGAAACGCCCTTGGGAACATATACGAAAGAACCGCCGGACCATACAGCACCGTGAAGTGCAGCGAATTTATGGTCGGTGGGCGGAACCAGCTTCATGAAGTGCTTCCGGATCATCTCCGCATACTCGCCGTGCATAGCGCTCTCCAAATCGGTGTAGATAACGCCCTGGTCGGCAACCTCCTGCCGTACGTTGTGGTATACTAATTCCGAGTCATACTGTGCGCCCACACCTGCCAGCGACTTTCGCTCTGCCTGCGGGATGCCCAGACGCTCAAAGGTATTCTTGATGTCCTCCGGCACTTCCTCCCAGCTGCCCTTCATCTTGGTATTCGGGCGGACATAGGTGACGATGTTGTCCATGTTCAGACCGTCAATGGAGGGTCCCCACTCCGGCACTTCCAGTTCGTTGTAAATCTGGAGAGCGTGCAGACGGAACTGCTGCATCCAAACCGGATCGTTCTTTTCCTTCGAGATCTGCTCGACCAGCGCAGGTGTCAATCCGGCATCGATTTTATAGAAATCGGTTTCCTGATCTTTGATGTCGTAGACGCTTCTGTCGATATCTGCAATCTGCTGTTTTTCTTTCATTGCTTTTTCACCCTTTCCGAACAGAGTCAGGCGTTTTCAAATTCTGCGAATCCGTTTTCATTGACCTCATCGATCAAAGAGCTGTCGGAGGTCTTGACGATCTTTCCGTTTACCATGACGTGGGTATAATCTACCGGCAGTGCCTCCAGAATCTTGGTGCTGTGTGTAATGACCAGCAGACTGCCCTTGGACTGCTTGCGGTATGCAGCAATGCCCTGAGAAACGGTGCGAACAGCATCGACATCCAGACCGGAGTCAGTTTCATCCAGAATGACAAATTCCGGATTCAGCATGAGCATTTGCAGAATCTCCGTCTTTTTCTTTTCACCGCCGGAGAAACCAACGTTCAGATCACGCTCTGCATAGGAGGGATCCATTTGCAGCAGTGCCATTTTCTCCTCCAGCTCTTTCTTGAAGCTGAACAGACGGACACGCTTTCCGGTCTTTGCCTCCAGTGCGCTGCGGATAAAGGCACTCACGGTAATTCCCGGAATTTCGATGGGGTTCTGGAAAGAGAGAAAAATGCCGTTTTTCGCACGCTCGTTATCCGGCATGTCGTTGATGTTCTGACCCTTGTACAGAATCTCACCGCCAGTTACAGTGTATTCCGGATTGCCCATCAGAGCAGCGCCCAGTGTGGATTTTCCGGTGCCGTTGGGACCCATGAGCACATGGACCTCATTTTCATGGATGTCCAGATCGATTCCGTGGAGAATCTCCTTTTCTCCAGCACAGACTTTCAGATTTTGAATACGAAGCAAAGCATTCTGACTCATGTTTTCTCTTCTCCTTTTATAATTTTGCAGCATCAGCAAGTGTGATTGCGTTCAGATAATCATTGATCACGGCGGAAAGCCCCTTCCAGATGGGAAGCGTGGAACAGGATTCCGCTGTCTCACAGACGGGAACGCCGTTTTCAATGCATGTGACAGGTTCTATGGATTCTTCCACCGCCCGCAGAATTTCCCCAACGCTGTAGGTTTCCGGAGAGCGGGAAAGACGGTAACCGCCGCCCTTTCCGCTTGTTGCCTCTACCAGCTTTTTTTTAGAGAGGATCGTGGTGATGCTCTCCAGATATTTCAGAGGGATGCTCTGCTGGGCGGAGATGAATTTCAAGGGGACAAATTCCGCTGAATTTTTCTTTGCCAGATACATCATCAGCTTCAGCGCATATCGTCCCTTTGTCGAAATAATCATCAGTATCACATTCCTTTGGCATCTGTCCGGAACAAATGTCCGAAAATTTATCCGGAAAATCCTGTATGTTCCGGATCGTTTTCATTATACACCTACTCACCCACTATGTCAATAGGGCAATTCGCACGTTTACAAAAATGTTAGACTTTTGAGCGGGGGAGGTCAGATGGACGGTTCTTCCGATTCATACGCCAGTTCGTTTTTTTCCAGATCTGCGACCGCCTCCGAAACCGGCCGATCCAGCGGGATCAATCCGAACTGCTTCTGGAAGTTCACTTCCACCCTTTTCATGGTTTCATCATCGATTCTGGTGATTCCTTTGTCCAGCAGAATCCAAGATTTATCAATGGGATTGAGCTGTTCCGCCAGAATCAGCTGATTGTCGAACCACACATGCAGTTTCATGTGCTTATGGCGTGTGGTGCAGGGAATTATGTAGATCAAATCCGAAAAAAGATTGTTGACATCATTGGAGAAAATCAGACCTCTCCGCAGTCCCGCCTGCACGTGCGTTGCGCCCTTTAGTTCTTCCGGAATATCAATCCAAACGATATTGCCTCGCCGATATGGAAAATTCGGGTCTTTCATCATTCGTGCAATTTCCCTGGCGGATTCTTTTTTGGATCTTTTCTGTTTGACTTTCAAATTTTTGGGCATATATGATACCGTCCTTTCTCAGTGAGATTTGTGAATGCGTCTTTTTACATTCCGTCAGAAGTTGTTCTCACAGGTTTCTCTCCATAAAAACAACTTTTTATATTATACCACGGGAACGTGTACATATTATTGTCGGTTTTCAAATAATTTAAGAGGCAGAGCGCCCATCACAAACACTCTGCCTCAGATTTCATGATTCTGTTTGTTCGCTGCCGATCAGCTCCGCCACAATGCGGCGGTAGGTGTCAGCGAATACGCTGTCCTTATTCCAGACGGCATTGAACGCATGTTCCATCTGAAAGTTTGGGATCTCAATCTCCCGCAATTCTCCGCAAAGCAGCAGCTTCTCCCCCACCGTCTGGTAGAGAAAACTGATGCCGGTTTTCAGCAGAAGCAGCTGGATGATGGTGTGCGGATCGTTGACGACGCAGCGGTTTGGGAAATTGTTCAGCTCGTATCCCTGCGCCTTTAGCATACGCTCGAATACCTCTCGGTTTCCGGAACCGTTCTCACGGAGAATGATGCGGTGGGAGAACAGCTGTTCAATGGGAACTGTCTCCGGAATGTCGTAATCCTTTCCGCAAAGACAGAGAATTTTCTCCCGTTCCAGCTCCAGATTGTCGTATTTGGAGCGGTTAAAATAGCCCTCACACATAGCAAAATCCACTTCGCCGTTATCCAGCATTTTCAGAAGGTCACGGGTGTCCTGAATGGTCAGGGTGACATTGTACTCCGGATGTGCGAGAATGTAGCGGCTCAGCTTTTCTGGCAGGTAAAATCCGCCGATAGACATGGTCGCTCCCAGCCGAATCACACGCTTGGTGTGGATGTGCCGCACCATGTCCTCGATTCTTGCACTGTCATGATGTACGGATTCAAAGAACTGCCGCAGCAGCTCCCCCTGCTCTGTCAGGATCAGCTTTTTCCCATTGTAGAAAAACAGCTTTGCGCCGTAGTGCTTTTCCAGTGATTTAATGTGCTGCGAAACGGCAGGCTGTGTGATGTACAGTTCATTTGCCGCCTTGGTATAGCTCATATTGCGGCAGACAGACAAGAAAGTTTCGATGCGAAAGTCCAGCATGCTCCGTTTCCCTTTCTTTCTACAATATTATTATTTATTGCGCAGTGTTTTGCAGAACCAGCTGCTTGAGCAGCACCAAGTCCATGCCGTTGACCGTCTGGTCGGCGGACAAGTCAGCAAGCGCCGTCTGCTGCTCTGTCAGTAATTTCTGGTTCAGCAGATACTGCTGCAAGAGTACCAGATCGGTCAGACTGCATATGCCATCCTGATCGATGTCCCCCGAAACAATTTCCGGCTCCGGCTTTGTGCCAGTGGGGAGCAGCAGCTTTTTCAGGAGAACTGTCTGGTCGGAGGCAGTGTAGAGGCAGTACAGCGTATTTTTCTGCGCTGCCAGAAGCGGATGATTGACCATCTCCCGCGCGATGCTATTTCCGGTCTGTTCCCACGTTCCGGTTTCCAGATTCAGTCCATAGAGCGGAAATTCCTCCGGATTCTGTGCATTCATTGCCACATAGAATTTTCCCTCTGCAACAACCGGAATCATTTGGAACGCACGATCTTTCATACCCTCCGGCAGCGCATAAGTCGTGACGGCACCATTCTCCCAGCGGGACACACCGTTTTTTCCGTCTGTCGGCAGAATCCAAACAGCATCGCCGTCTGCCAGCGTGGAAACACTGCCGCACGACTGATCGGAAAGCGCTGTACTTTCCCATAACTCGCCTTGAAAAACGGCAAGCTTCGGAACGCTGTTGCTGTCGAGATCACGGTATCCCACAAATCCCTTGCCGGCTGCCACTTCAATCTCCATGTTGCAGGCATTCTGCGCAATGGCAGAGCCGAGGACAGAAACGGTTTCTGTGGCGGGGTCGTAGCTTGCGCCGTAGAGCACATAGGGATAGGAGCCTGTGGTATACGTGAAATACAGTTTTTTGCCATCCGAGGTCATATCCATGTACTGCGCCAGTTCACTTCCGGCATAGCACTCCGTCCAAGCGCCGGAAGCGGAATCCCACCGGCTCAGATGCAGCAGATACTGGTCATCCTGATAGAGCACGTAGGGAGTCCCTCCGGCAAACGCGAGCTTGGGATTGTTGATATTCTTGGAAAGCGGTGTGCTCACAGCAGTCAGCGCATCGTTCTCCAGCTTGTACAAAGAGGCTGCGCCGGAAGACGCAGAGAAAAGATAGAGTTCTCCGTCTGTTCCCTTGGTGAAATCATAGTTGTACTGCCCGGCGGGCAGTGTTACATTGCTGACTGCCTGCCAAAGCTGTTTCTCAGATACGTCCGCAAACTCGGCGGAAAACGTCAGCGTACCGTTCTCCTGAATCTGAATGTCACTCAGTGCAATGCCGCTGTTTGTGCCGTCGGAATAGACCAGCGCACCATCTGCCACACCCTTTTGCAAATCCGTTGTCCCGATATAATCGGGCGCATTTTCTCCGCCGTAGCAGGAACGTGTCAAGTCGCCCTCACCGGCATTCAGTATGGTTTCATTCGGACGGAACACATAAATTTCGTCGGTGTCGCTTTTATAGTTCCCGTGTGCTGCGGTATTGACACGATATACCACCATGCCGTCTCCGTAGATCTTCTGATCCAGTTCATCAGAATAGAGTGTGCCACTCCGGCGATATTCCACGGCAAAAAATTCGGTGTCGGAAAGCGGCGTTTTCAACAGGTACAGCCGGCTGCCCTCTGATGCCGATGCCGGCTGCAACGTGTAAGTGCCGTTTGTTGTAATGGTTTCCGCATCCAGCCAGCCGGAGATGGCGTACCGCTGATATGCCAGCGGATATTGCAGGAAATAAGTGGCATAGGACATAATATCCCACTGTCCCACCGGGTCACCGGAGACATCGCTTCTGTGGTAGAGATCCGGATAGCCCATACTGTGCAGAAACTCGTGGCAGAGTGTGCCAATGCCGTTGAAGATGGTGGAGTGTACCATACCGTAGCCGTTTTGCAAATTGACATAACCAACGGTTGAACCGTTGATGTTCAATCCGCCCACAAAGAACGCTTTTGCCCACAACGGGTCTTCCACCGTGTTCGCCTGTCCATCTACCACAAGAACCACATTGTCCACAAAACCGTCGAAATTGCCGTCCAGCGGAATATCTTCCGGAACAGGGATATTTTGCAGCATCTCTACGGCATACTGATTATAATCGGTGTACTCCTCCCGACTCTGCTGGAGAACATAAGGCTGAATCACGCCGTCCTTGAGCTGCGGGAAATAGGAGGTCACTTTCATTTTGCCGTTGGAAATGGTGTCAATGTACTTGGACAGAGAACGATAGGTGCTGTCGTCGTTGCACATGTTGATCATTTCCTGCGTGTAGGTCTCCATGAAATTTTTCTCTGAGAGCGGGTCGAACTGGGCAAACAGCACCAAGTTGTGCACTTGCTGTACGCTGCCGTTCGTCTGTGCAAATGCAGAGAGCCCCGGAATTGCGGTAACGGTCAGAACCAGGCTGAGCAGCACCGCAAGACAAATTCTGCGGAAGTGATGTAGTTTCATTTCAAAATTCTCCTTTTTCATCAAATTGGGCAATTGCTTATACAAGTATACCAAAGAATCTGTGAATCTGTCAAGTGTATTTGTGGAACAATCCTGTATTTCTGGAAATCCTGAC
>NZ_FR898052.1:0-15557 GCF_000437175.1 Ruminococcus sp. CAG:330
TATTGCCGTAGATAGACGCCTATGAACACGAGCTCTAAGAGCATACTTTTCTTAGAAAGGCGGTTGGCGTATGAAAAAACAATGGGTTCTTTTTCTCGGCATTGCCGGTTCCATTCTGGGCAGCGTCTGGCTGGTGCGGCAGGTCTCCCAAAAGCCGGCACCGGAGCCGGTCACGATCACACTGGCAGACGAGTCTGCACGCATCGCATTCCTACAGGAGCACGGCTTCCCGGACAGTGTCTGCATCGCCGCAGAGTGCGTGCAGCTGCCGGCAGAGGAAGATGTGGTCTACGATGCCTACGCTGCTCTCCAGCGGGCGCAGGGGCTGCCGCTGGACGAATACTGCGGCGAAAGCGCCACACGCTACACCTATGCGCAAAACAGCCCCGAACAGGGAACCCTGCGTGCGGAGCTGCTTTGTCATGAATCACAGATGCTCATCGGTGCGGTCACCTATTCCAGCACAGCGCCGGAGACGTTCACCGCACTCTTTTCCTAGAAAGTTACTTATCGAATACGTGCATCAGACCGCCGATGAAGGGCAGTTCCTTTGCCTTGCCGGAACCGGCAGTGATGATGCCGAAGAGCGTGTAGGCAAGGAGCAGTACGGAGATCAGTGCGGACAGCACAGAGCCCAGCACCGGAATCTTTCCCAGCAGAGAGCTGAGCACGCCGCCGATGATGTCGGCGATCAGCAGGATGAATGCCTGATTGGCGTGGAATCTGCCGAACTTGGAGCTTCCGCCGTTGACAACCAGCGGCAGGAAGAAGAGAATGCCCAGGTAAGAGAGGGCACCCCAGATCTTGTTGTCCTGAATGTCCTGTGTGTCGTACATGGAAGAATTGTCGGGGGTATTCAGCATGTTTTTGAAATCTTGGCTCATGATTTTTCCTCCTTTGTTCGGGAGGTGTCTCCCGAATGGGGTTCAGGCTGGTCCAGTGCCCCGATGGCGGCAATGAATCCAGCAACGTCTGTAAATTCCTGATAGACCGAGGCGAAACGGATGTATGCCACGGCATCAATGTTCTTGAGTTTTTCCATCACGGTATTGCCGATCTCTGCGGAGGTGACCGTACTGCGCATTTCGCTGGTGTACTGCGTCTCCATCTCCTCGATCATCGAGGTGATCTGTGTCGCACTGACCGGCCGCTTTTTAATGGCGCTGAACACGCCCTTGAGGAGCTTTTGCCGGTCAAACGCCTCCAGAGAGCCGTCCTTTTTCTGTACCATGAGCAGCGGACGCTCCACGACCTCATAGGTGGTAAACCGCTTGCCGCAGCGGGAACACTCCCGCCGCCGGCGAATCCTGATCTCCACAGGCCGGGAGTCCAGCACACGGGTCTCCCGCTCGCCGCAATAAGGACAGCGCATAATTACACGCCTCCCTTTCCCAAGGCATCCAGACGGTTCTTCAGGATGCTGTAATTGCTGACAAGCTCGGTCACGTGGTTAAAGCCGCTGCGGTACAGTTCCAGCACCACAGAGCATTCCGGATTATAAGTCTGCAATTCCGCCAGAAACGCCTCCCAGCGAAAGTAGCCTCTTCCCAGCAGCAGACAGTCCCCGTATTCCCCATGGTCGCTCATGTGCACGTGGACGATACTGCTGCCCAGCGCACGCAGCATGGTAAAGGGGTTCTCTCCGGCACGCACCGCCTGCTTGATGTCCAGCACGAAGCTGGCATCTTTCCCCAGCGCCTGTTTCATCTGCACCAGAAAGTTCAGAGATGCGCCGGTGCACCGTGCCACATTTTCCTGCGCCACAACAACACCGTAGGATTTCCCCAGATCTGCCAGCCGCCGAAAGCGCTCCGCATAGCGCTCCACATTTACGGATGCCGCCGGCACTTTGTTGCCGTGGAGCACGAAGATCTTTGCCCCAAGCTGCTGCATGGCGGTGAAGTAATAGCGGCAGTATTCCAGATAGTCGTCCACCCGGCGGGGATAGTTGGAGAAGAGCATAATGGGTTCGATCTCACAGGTATAGGGGTGCAGCGAACAGCAGGTCATCTCGAACCGATGCATCAGCTGTGCCATGGCATCCACAAAGTTCCGCCGCAGCTCCGAGTGGGAGTTGATGAAGATCTCCACACGGGAAACGCCGGCGAGCGCCAGATCATAGAGTGCGTCCTCTACCACACGGGGATAGAGACACGCCGTAGATACTCCAGCGTACATGACGGAACTCCTCCTTTTTCTGCGTCCGGTTTAGTCCTGTGCATTGCCCAGGAATGCTGCGCCGATGATGCCGGCATCGTTGCCCAGGGCTGCAATGACAATCTCGGTGTTCTTCTCCGAATTGCGGGTGTATACCTCACGCTTTACGATCTCCTTCATGGGTACCAGCAGCGGGTCGCCCTCGTTGCAGACACCGCCGCCGATGCACAGCACATCCGGCTGGAAGATGTTGATGGTGTTGGTAATGCCGGCAGCCAGATACTTGATGTAGTCGTCTACCACCTGCTTTGCAGTGGCATCGCCGGCACGCATGTAGTTGAACGCTGTCCGTGCGGAAATGTGCTCCTCTTCCTTCATCGTGCTCTCCGGATGTGCTTCCAGTGCCTCCTTGGTCATGCGCACCAGACCGGTGGCAGAGGAGTATACCTCGAAGCAGCCCTTTCTGCCGCAGGTGCACTGCGGGCCGTCTACGGAAATGACAGTGTGACCAACTTCAGCGCCGCCGAAGTTGGAGCCGCTGTAGATCTTGCCGTCAATGATGATGCCGGCGCCGACACCGGTGCCCAGTGTGATGCAGACCGCATTCTTTGCACCCTTGGCTGCGCCTGCCACATACTCGCCGTATGCTGCGGCGTTGGCATCGTTCTCAATGAAAGTGGGCTTGCCCAGTTCGGTTTCCAGATACTTCACCATGGGGGTGTTGTGGAAGCCCAGATTGTTGGAGTATTCGATGATGCCGGTAGCACTGTTGGCAACGCCGGGGGTGCCCACGCCGATCCACTCGATCTGATCCATGGTCAGACCAGCCTTTTCGGTTGCCTCACGGGTCACCTTTGCCATATCTGCGGCGATCTCCTGCTCCGGACGGGGCAGGTTGGTCTTCACGCTTGCCTTTGCCAGGATCTCATAGCTCTCGTTTACCACGCCGGCAACAATGTTTGTACCGCCCAAATCGATTCCAATGTAATACTTCATATGTGTTTCCTCCTCAATATTTCAAATCCATTATCTGGAATTGTCAACATAATTTTTCGTCTGCACGGGTCGCAATGTACTGCGCCTCCGTGCCCGTCACGGTATACTCGCCCAGCCCTGCCGGAAGCAGCACGCTGTCCCCTTTTTTCACGGGATAGCTGCCGGATGCGGTTTTCAGCACGGCAGTGCCGGACAGGAACAGCAGGTGGTGGAACGACTCCGTTCCCACGGCAAAGCGAACCGCACCGTGTACCGTGACCGCATCCGAAGCAAAATACTGGCACGCCTCCAGCTTCCGCACACTTCCGCCGGAAACCAGTGCGGGCGCATACTGCACCGTGGGTGCAAGGGGGCTGAGGTTAGCAACATCCAGCGCCTTTTCAATGTGCAGCGGGCGAAGCCTGCCGTCCGCTCCACGTCTGCCGTAGTCGTAGACACGGTAGGTGGTGTTGGAATTCTGCTGAATCTCCGCCAGCAGGATGCCTGCGCCAATGGCGTGGAGCGTGCCGGAGGGGATGAAGTACAGCTCGCCGGCGGTTACCTCCACCCGGTTGAGAATCTCCGGCAGGGTCTGCTCCTGAATCCGGCGGGCAAATTCCTCCTTAGACACGGCCTGCTTCACCCCATAGTACAGCGCAGCACCGGGGGCGGCATCCACAATATACCACATCTCAGTCTTGCCCGGCTCGCCTTCCACACGCATAGCGTAGTCATCGTCGGGATGCACCTGTATGGACAGGTCCTGTTTGGCATCGATCAGCTTGATGAGCACCGGCACGGTCGTACAGCCGGCGCAGTTGGTGCCCAGAAAGCCGGTGCCGTGGGCATCCAGATATTCCCGCAGCGTCTTTCCGGCATCCGGCCCGTTTTTCAGAATGCTGCTGCCGTCCTTGTGGCAGGCAAGCTCCCAGCTCTCGGCGATCTTATCCGCCCCGCTGGTCTTGCCGAACTCCTCCCGCAGGCGGTTTCCGCCCCAGAGGTAGTCTTTGCAGACACCCTGCAAAAAAATCGGTTCTGTCATTCTCTGTCTCCTTTTTCTGCCAGCCCGAACTGCTTCCGGAACTCGTCCATGCTGCCGGAATACACGTTCAGGTCGATGTGCATCTGATCGCCGTCATAGCCTTGAAGCATTCCGGAGTCGGTGTACTGCCAGAATGTCCAGTCAAAATACGGCTGGTAATAGTAATTGCTGATCCAGATGGGGTACTCTCCCTGAAAACAGCTGATGTATTTGCGATAGGTATTGGGAGCTGCGTAGAGGATGGGCTTGACGCCGTAGTGCTCCTCCAGCAGATCCAGCATCTCCTGCAAATTGTCCCGTGTTTCCTGCACGTCCGGCAGGATGCCGGAATCGTCGTACAGCTCCACGTCAATGACCGGCGGAAGAGTGTTCTCCGTCACGGGGACTTGCTGCATAAAGTTCTCCGCCTGCTCCCTGCCGGAGTTCTCGAAGCGGTAGAAGTGGTAGGCACCCACGTAGATGCCGGAGTCCTGCGCCGTCGACCAGTTCTGCCGGAACTGGGTGTCGCTGTGGTCGATGCCCTCGGTCGCCTTGATGAAGCAGAAGGAGATCCCCTGCGATTCCAGCACGTCCCAGTCAATGTTGCCCTGATAATAGGACACGTCTGCCCCCTGTACCGGATAGTCCTGTGTGTCCGGCACGTCCGGCGGCTGCCTACCGGGGCTGGTGAGAAAGATGTGCAGCAGGCGGCTGCCTACCGGTGCTGGTGAGAAAGATGTGCAGCAGGCGCGGAATCCAGACCGCACCCGCCACGATCAGCACCAGAAGCAGCAGCGTCACCGTCCAGCGGACGATATATTTTCCGTAATGTTTTCGTTTCACTTGGCAATGTCACCCATGATGATTCCCCGTCCGTCGGTACAGAAGTAAACTCTGCCGTAGACATTGCTGTCGCCGGTGATATACCCGCCGCCGCCAATGGCAACGTTGCTCCGCTGGTATTTGGAAGCAGCACTTTTTCCCGTACCGGCACAACCCGTCACCGTTCCGCCAAGCAGACAGACACCGAGCAGCAGTGCGGCAATTCGCCGTCCCTGTTGTTTCATCCGTTTTTCCTCCCATATTCCATTGCAGTACGATGCAAAAAATTCCTACTTCTTATGATACCCGAAAACGGCGGATTAGTCAATAGGCTGCGCAAATTTTTCCGTGCTGCCGGTATCCCAGAGCACCGGCAGCGGAGTCTCCTCGTGGCTGCCGATGTGTTTCTCCAGCCACACCATATGGTACCACCGCCCGAATTTATAGCCGCACTGGCGGAACTCCCCCACAAGGCGGTAGCCCAGCTTCTCGTGAAACCGGATGCTGTCCTTTGTGAGATAGGGGTCGTTGTCCGTCATGGGGCAGGCGACGCAGGCGTTCATGTTGAGGAAATGCCGCCGCTGTAATTCCTGTTCCAGTGCATCGTGGAGCTGTCTGCCGATGCCCTGCCGTTTCCGGTGCTGTTCCACATAGATGGAGGTCTCCACCGACCAGTCATAGGCGGCACGGTCGTGGAACTTTCCGGCGTAGGCATAGCCCACGGGAACGCCGTCCTCCTCCGCCACCAGATAGGGGTATCTTTTCAGCGTTTCGGCGATACGGCGGGCAAATTCCGCTTCTGCGGGAACATCATATTCAAAGGTAATGGCGGTGTGCGCCACGTAGGGGGCATAAATGGCAAGCAGCGCCGGCGCATCTGCCGGTGCTGCGGAACGAATCTGAATGGACATGGTGATTCCTCCTACTGTATCTTAGATACCTTTAAGGTACACCTTTTCCGGCGATTTGTCAAGCAGCTGGATTATTTTCTCACTGCGGCAGTGTTCAGCATTGCAGTTCTGTCCGGCTGCTCTGCCGGCGCAAATGCCGGAAACAGCACGGTGCAGAATGAGAGCAGCATCAGCCAGGCAGAAGCATCTGACACGCAGGAGGGCAAGGTCATCACGGACTATGCCATTGTGGAATATACAGAACTGGCAGACACCCTGAAAGCGCTGACAGGCAGCGCCGACTGGATCGCCAAAGTAGAGGTAACGGCTGTGACAGCTTCATCCGACGGGACTTATACCGAGATCACGCCCAATGTTCTGGAGACCTATCAGGGCAGCTATGACGGACAGACCCTCTGCGTTCCCGACTGCATCATGCCCTATGCAGATGCGCCGGCATCGCAGGAAAGCAGCGGCGATGAAGCGGCGATGTACCACTATGACCACGCCGGAAACTACATCCCCCAGACCGGCGATGTGCTGTTGTTCTTCGGCACGGAAAAAGACGGCAGCTATTGGGAGCAGTACAGCTATCAGGGCATGTTCCTGCTCCGGGACGGAGGCTATGTCAACCAGGCACTCGGCTGTAACAGCGATCCGCTGGCAGAAGATCTGCAAACCCTCTCCGGCGCAAAAACCATTGACATCCCGGCAGAATTTACCCGGACAGAAAACGATACCACCTACACCTTCCAGAACCGAAACGCTCAGACGGTTTCTGTTCCGGAACAGACTATGACCGATGCGGTGCAGGGCTTCTTGAACGGCACAGCGTAAAAATACTTTCTGCAAAGAAAAACAGCTCTCAGCGGTTTCAGTTCCGCTGAGAGCTGTTTTTTTACATTTTTATATGAGAAGTTGTCTTAGTTCTTCATCTCGAAGTGTTCGCCCAGGATGTCCCTGTTTGCGTCCAGAATGGGCTGGATGCACTCTGCCACGAATTCCTCGGTCTGCTGTTCGCTGCGGCCGGTGAAGTTCTCCGGCTTCAGAATCTTGTCCAGATCTTCCCTGGTGATCATGAACGCCGGATCTGCCAGCAGCATATCGCACAGGTCGTTTTCCAGACCCTCTTCCTTGACGTGCTTGCCGGCTTCCATGGAGTACTGGCGAATCTTCTCGTGGAGTTCCTGACGGTTGCCGCCCTTTTCTACAGCGTCCATCATGATGTTCTCGGTTGCCATGAACGGCAGCTCCCGCATGATGCGCTGGCGGATCATCTTCGGATATACCACCAGACCATCGGTGACATTCAGCATAATGTTCAGGATGGCATCGATTGCCAGGAATGCCTCCGGCACGGAAACACGCTTGTTGGCGGAGTCGTCCAGCGTCCGCTCGAACCACTGGGTACCTGCGGTAAATGCCGGATTCAGGCTGTCGATCATCACGTAGCGAGCCAGAGAAGTGATACGCTCGCAGCGCATGGGGTTGCGCTTGTATGCCATTGCAGAGGAACCGATCTGAGTCTTTTCGAACGGCTCTTCCATCTCCTTGAAGCTCTGGAGCAGACGCATATCGTTGGAGAACTTGCTGCAAGACTGTGCGATACCGCTGAGGGTTGCCAGAATCTGCGAGTCGATCTTTCTGGAATAAGTCTGACCGGAAACCGGAACAACGCCGTCGAAGCCCATTTCCCTGGCAATCTTTGCTTCCAGCTCCTTGACCTTATCGGTATCACCCTTGAACAGCTCCATGAAAGAAGCCTGTGTGCCGGTGGTACCCTTGGAGCCCAGCAGCTTCAGGTTTGCAATACGGTATTCCAGTTCGTGGAAATCCATGAGCAGCTCATTCATCCACAGAGTGGCACGCTTGCCCACGGTGGTCAGCTGTGCCGGCTGGAGGTGGGTATATGCCAGCGCCGGCATACCCTTGTATTCCATGGCGAACTTCGAGAGGTTTGCCAGAACGTTGATCATCTTCCGGCGAACGATCTCCAGCGCATCCCGCATGATGATGATGTCGGTGTTGTCGCCCACATAACAGGAAGTTGCGCCCAGGTGGATGATACCGGCAGCCTTGGGGCAGACCTGGCCATAGGCATAGACGTGGGACATGACATCGTGACGGCGACGCTTTTCCTCTGCCTCGGCAACATCATAGTCAATGTTGCTGATGTTGGCTTCCAGTTCGTCCACCTGCTCCTGTGTCACCGGCAGACCCAGCTCCATCTCTGCACGAGCCAGAGCCACCCAAAGGCGGCGCCATGTGGAAAACTTCTTGTCTGCGGAGAACACATGCTGCATTTCCTCGCTGGCATAGCGGGTGCAGAACGGGCTCTCATAACTTGTGGTATTACGCATAGTTTTTGTACCTCTTTCTTTTGGAATCCGTTGACGGAATCGCTTCTTGTTTTATTATAGCATATTCTGAGAAAATTGGCAAGAGGGACGGAAAAGCAGCACACAAAGTGCAAGCAAACAGAACGCATCGTGTGAAAACAGAGAGCTTTCGGGAAACTGTCCCCGAAAAGGCTGATCCAACTGAACGCAGTTGGCGAGGTGTTCCGTGCACATTGTAGGGACACGGCGTGCCGTGTCCGCTGATTTCAACAAGGGTAAAATCCGTTGAAAACGTTCCACCGGAACGTTTTCAAAATCAAAGCACAGCAAGCGGGACACAAGGGCGGAGCGGTCTTGTTCGCTCCGCCCTCGAAAAGCTGTCGCTTTTCTCACCCACCTTCCCCGTGCGCCAAAAGCATGGCGCAGGGAATTTCGCTGTCTGCGGACAGCGACTTAGAGGGACGTGCCCTCTAAGAACACCTCGCCAGCTGCGCTCAGCTGGAGCAGCCTGACGAGTCCAACGGTTCCGGTTCTTTCTGTTTCTGCACGATAATTTTTGCAACCACAATTTCAACAAAAAAGGACGGATTTCTCCGTCCTCTCGTTCTCTTCAGGTATCATCATCCTCTGTCAGTTCCTGCGGCGGTGCTCCCTCTGTCTTGCAATACATATCCGCATAATACGCCTGCCCCACAAAAGCAGCGGTCAGCAGTGCACCCATGAGGTAAAACGTCACCATCAGCACTGTACCTGACACGATATGCAGCGTCATTGCCAGCAAAACGACCAGCGCTGCCAGCAGCTGCGATACCGCCTGAATTGCGATTGACCAGCAATAGGTGCGGTAGAGTTTCTCCGTTTCATAGAGGTAGCTGCCGTCCTCCCGTTTGGGATTGACGAAGTGTTCCAAACCTCGCAGTTTCCCCCGAAACAGCAGTGCGGAAAGCACCGTATTGCACACGGCAAAGCCGCACAAAACAACGAAAATAAGCCAATTCCACACAGTTCCTCTGCCCCCTTTTTCCAGTCTTCCGCCTTCCGGTGTACGTGCCTTACTGTTCGCCCTGCGTCTTCTTTTCGGCGGTTCGGACAGACTTGGCACGGCGCTGGATCGGCTTGGGAGCGGTCTTTGCCGGCAGGCGGTTGCTCAGCTCATTCAGGCTATAGATGCGCTTCGCCAGACGGGGCGTGAAATCGCTGGCAACAGTGCGGTACTGCCAGTTTCCGCCAGTGGTGGAGGGCGTATTCATCCGACCCTCCGGACCGGAATCCAAGAAGTCCTGCATCTGTCCCACGGCGAGCTCTGCAATGCTGTTCCACGTCAGGCGCAGCATTGCCATAGGCAGATCGGAGGCGTTGCGGCAGTGGAGGTAGCGTTTCGCAAAGGCAATGGTCTTTGACGGCGATGCCGAAACCCAGCCGCGCAGGGTCATATTGTCGTGGGTGCCCGTATAGGCAACGCAGTTCGGCGTGGTGTAGTTCTGGGGCAGATAGGTGCTTGCCGGATCGTCATCAAAGGCGAACTGCACTACCTTCATGCCCGGATAACCGCAGTCCGACAGCAGCTGGCGCACCTCCGGTGTCACGAAGCCCAGATCTTCAGCGATAATGGAGAGCGCACCCAGCTTTTCCTTGACAGTGCGGAACAGCTCCACACCCGGACCGGGCATCCACTTGCCGATCTTGGCGTCTTTCATGCCATAGGGAATCTTATAGTAGCTCTCGAAGCCACGGAAGTGGTCGATGCGGACGGTATCATACAGCGTTGCAGCTCTGGCAAGGCGCTGTACCCACCAGGCGTAATTGGTTTCCTTGTGGTAGTTCCAGTTGTACAGCGGATTGCCCCACAGCTGACCGGAGGGCGAAAAAACATCCGGCGGACATCCGGCAACGGCGGTGGGCACGTGGTCATCATCCAGCTGGAACAGCTCCGGCTGCGACCAGACCTCCACGCTGTCATATGCCACATAAATCGGGATATCGCCAACGATGGTGATGCCACGCTTGTTGCAGTAATGTTTCAGCTTATACCACTGCTTATGGAACCAGTACTGCATCACGCAATAGAAAGCGATATCGTCCTGATACAGCTTCTTTGCCGTAGCGATGGCATCCGGTTCATGCATGGCGAGGGGCTTTTCCCAGAGATACCAGGGCTTTCCGCCGTTGGCATTTTTCAGCGCCATAAAGAGAGCGTACTCCGGCAGCCACGCCTCCTGCTGGCGGCAGAAGGACTGGTAATCCGCATCGGACTGGTCAAAGCGGGTGTACGCTTTGTGCAGCACATCGTAGCAGTACTGGTAGATGTGGGCATAGTCCACCCGGCGGGGATCTTCATCCCAGATCAGACCGGCGTAGTCCACCCGTGTGAGGAGTCCCTCCTGCTCCAGCTGTTCATAGTCGATAAAGTAGGGGTTTCCGGCATAGACGGAAAAAGACTGGTAGGGCGAATCGCCGTAGCTGGTGGGCGAGAGGGGCAGGATCTGCCATACCTGTACACCGGCATCCACCAAAAAATCTGCAAATGCATAGGCTGCGCTTCCCATTTTTCCAATGCCGTAATCAGACGGCAGGCTGGAAATGTGCAGCAAAATTCCGCTTTTTCTCATAAAAGAATGTCCTCCTTTTCCTGCAATACGAGAAAATCCCATCCCAGCGCCTGCGCATAATCCCACGCATTCTGCACATGCTACCCAAAAAGCGCAACGGAGGTGAAACATCCATGCGTACCCGATTTTACGAGCTATGCTGGTTCTTTCTACTGGGGTATTTCACATACAGTCTGATGGAGATTCTGTTCCGTGGCTACACACACTGGACCATGGCGGTCACCGGCGGTATTACGGCAGCAGCGCTCTATCTGCTGCACCGCTCCGCACCGGCGCACACGCTTCTGCTCCAATGTCTTTGCGGCGCACTGCTGATTACTGCGATTGAATTTTCTGTTGGTGTCATCGACAATCTGGTCATGGGCTGGTCCGTCTGGGACTACAGCGCCATGCCGTTCAATTTATACGGTCAGATCTGTCTGCCGTTTACCGGACTGTGGTTCCTTGTCTGCATTCCGGCGGCAGGCATTTGCCGGGCGGCATCCCGCCGGTTCCACGGCATCTGATCCGCTTGGCACTTCTCTTGCAGTTCTTCAATTTCTTACGTTTATTATAGCACAATCCGATTTTTTTGACAAGCAGTTTTCCAAAATCGAAACAGTAAAGATACAAAATGACCAAAGAAAAAGCAAAGCGATTCCATTCCCGAACTGTTTTGCTTTTTCTCTGCCATCAGCAAAGCCGCCGCACAGGAACATCCCATGCGGCGGCACAGCAAAATCGTCTGGTTTTATTTTTATGGGTTAGAGGGCATCGACCTGACGCACCAAAAAGCCCAGCAGTTCCACGCCGTCCTCTGCACTGAGCACGCCGTCCCGATTGCAGTCGGCTGCTGTTTTCTGGGCATCCGTAGCCAGCACAACGCTTCCGCTGACTGCCTTATTCAGGAGCACAGCGTCCGCCAGATCAATGGCGCCATCCAGGTTCACATCACCCACTGCGCCGACATCTGTTGTCTGTTCGGGCGCCTCTGTTGCCTCGGTGGGATTTTCCGCCGGAGCACTGTAAGAATAATACGGCACTTCTCCCAGCACATAATCTGTTGCGGCATTTCCCTGCACATCATAGAACGTCCCATCGGCATAGACCAGATTCTGCACCATCGGCAGCAGTGTGCTGCCCAGCCAGAATTCGCTGCCGTTTTCTACCAGCGTCTGCAGGACACTGTCCGCCGGAATCGTGCTTGCGGAGAGATAATCCCCGTTGGAAAGCAGGCTGATCTCGCCCAGCAGCTCCCCATCCTGAAATACAAAATAGGTGTACAGATCTTCGTCTGCTGCAAATTCGTTGAAGTTATAGTACCAGTAGTACGGCTCACTGAATGTCAGTTCTGTTTCGTCCTCCACGCCGAAGCGCTTTTCCAGCAGTTCATGAAGCTGTTCCTTTTGCAGTTCCGCATTTTTCGCAGTGTTCAGGGACATTTCCCACACCGTTGCGAAATCCAGTCCATCCTCATGTTTTGCCATCAGGAGTGCCACCGCAGAATCTGCCCCCACAGATGTTTCTGCAAAAGCCGGTACCGTCAAAATGGATGCTGCCGTCAGCACTGCTGTCAGAGCAGCCGTCCACCGGCAAATTCTTTCTCTTTTTTTCATAACGATTCCCCAACCTTTCTGAAATTGATTTTTGTTTTATCCAAAATGGACTTTCACACTTTTATTATAGTATAAAATTTCCAGTTTGTATATCGTCATTTTCACCAATTTTCAACTTTCATTTTGTACATTAACGTGTCGAATCACAAAAAATGCGCCATGCCACAGGGCACAGCGCATCTGAATTGATTTGGTTTCGGAACCGACTGGGATTACATCAGGCTGCAAATGCGGTTGGAGAATGCCACCGGATCCTCAATGGGCATGCCGGCAATCAGCAGCGCCTGATCGTACAGCAGCTTTGCATATTCGCCAAGCTTCTCCGGATCGCTCTCCTGCAGCTGCATGAGCGTCTGGTAGATGGCGTGTTCCGGATTGATCTCCAGCACAGTGTTGGCGTGGAGCTTCTCGCCGTTTGCGCCGGGCATTGCGTTCAGCGTCTTTGCCATCTCCATGGAAAGCTCGCCCTCGCTGCTCAGGCAAACCGGATGGGACTTCAGCCGGCCGGACAGCTTGACACTGCCGACCTTGCCCTCCAGCGCCTTCTGCATGGTTTCCAGCATGGTCTTACTGGACTCCTGCTTCTCCTCCAGCGCTTTCTTCTCCTCTTCGCTCTCCAGATCCAGACTGCTGTCCAGCACCGACTTGAACGGCTTGTCCTGATAGTTCTGCATCATGCGGATGGCGAATTCGTCCACGTTCTCGGTGAAGTACAGGATCTCATAGCCCTTGTCCTTGACCTGTTCGGTCTGGGGCAGCAGCTCGATGCGGGAAATGCTCTCGCCAGTTGCGTAGTAGATGGCATCCTGTCCCTCCGGCATGCGGTCG
Source organism: Ruminococcus sp. CAG:330 (assembly GCF_000437175.1). Taxonomy (NCBI): domain Bacteria; kingdom Bacillati; phylum Bacillota; class Clostridia; order Eubacteriales; family Oscillospiraceae; genus Ruminococcus; species Ruminococcus sp. CAG:330. Next base: position 13,237 of record NZ_FR898052.1, read on the forward strand.
ATGTACTCTTGCAGGGAGGTCAGCTTGCCCTCCTTGGACGACGGGAACAGCAGCAGGTCTTGCAGCAGCTCCTTGTGCATGCCATAATCGGAATAAACGCCGTATTTCAGCTGCAAACCGAATGCCTGATAGAACTTCTCGTACTTCTCCCGATCGTTCTTCATCATCCGCTTCAGCTCGTTCTTGATGGTGCGCTCAATGCTGCGGGCGATGAGACGAAGCTGGGTGTCGTGCTGGAGCATCTCACGGGAGATGTTCAGGGACAGGTCTTCGGAGTCCACCAGACCCTTGACAAAACTGAAGTAATCCGGCAGCAGATCCTCGCAGCGATCCATGATCAGCACGCCGTTGGCGTACAGCTGCAAGCCCTTTTCGTAGTCCTTATTATAATAGTTGAACGGTGCATGCTCCGGAATGTACAGCAGGGCATCATACGTGATCGAGCCCTCGTTGTGCACGTGGATATGGCACAGCGGGTTGGTGTAGTCGCCGCACTTGTCCCGATAGAAGGTGTTATACTCCTCCTCGGTGATCTCGCTCTTATTCTTATGCCACAGCGGAACCATGCTGTTGAGCGTTACGGTTTCGGTGTAGTCCTCGTATTCGTCCGAGCCCTCTTTCTTGCGGCTCTTGGTCATCTCCATGCGGATGGGGAAGCGGATGTAATCGCTATAGCGCTTGATGAGGCTCTGGATGCGGTACTGGTCAAGGTACTCGCTGTAGTTCTCTGCGCCGTTGCCGTCCTCATCTCCTGCCACATCCGGCAGCAGCTCCAGCGTGATCTCCGTTCCCACGGTGTCCTTGTCGCAGGTGTCGATGGTATAGCCCTCAACGCCTTCCGACTGCCATACATATGCCTGATCGGCACCAAAGGCACGGGACTTCACGGTGACACATTTTGCCACCATGAAAGCGGAGTAGAAGCCCACACCGAACTGACCAATGATCTGGTTGTCCTCTGCCAGATTGTTTTCCTTCTTGAACTGAAGCGAACCGCTGTTGGCGATGGTGCCCAGATGCTCCTCCATCTCCTCCTTGGTCATACCGATACCGTTATCGGAAATGGTGAGGGTGCGTGCGTCCTTATCAATGGCGATGGAAATGCCGAAATCCGACTTATTCATGCCCACGCTGTCATCCGTCAGAGAGCGGAAGTACAGCTTGTCAATGGCATCACTGGCGTTGGAAATCAGTTCCCGCAAGAAAATCTCCTTGTGTGTGTAAATCGAGTGAATCATCATGTCCATCAAGCGCTTGGACTCTGCCTGAAATTGTTTCTGTTCCATGGTTTTTTCCTTCGTGCCGGCTGCCGGCACGGCTCCTTTCCTCATAGCTTTCATGCGAAATTAGCACTCGCATGTTTTAAGTGCTAACACTATTATAGCACGTGTGCTAAGTTCGTCAAGGCAAATTTCATATTGTTTACAATTTGTTTACATTTGCAGTATCATGCAAACTTTTCGAGGAAAGTTTTGACCTCCAGCAGCGAAGACTGCACAGTGATGACTTTCTGCCGCAGTTCCAAGTTGGGGCGGATCAGGTCGGGCACCATGATTACCCGCAGATTTGCAGCAGCTGCGCTCTGGATGCCGTTGGGCGAATCCTCCACCGCAAAGGTCTGCTCCGGCGCAGCCTCCAGCGTCTGACAAGCTTTCAGATAGATTTCCGGATCGGGCTTGCCGTGTTCCACCTGTTCGCCGGTGATGATCTGGTCAAAATAGTCCGTCATCTTTGCCGACTCCAGATGGTGCATGGTGCTCTCCCGACCGGTGGAGGTGGCAAGCGCCACACGCCACTCCTGTTCCCGCAGCCAGTCCAGCAGCGCATATGCGCCGGGTTTGACGGGCATTCCGTCCGCCAGGAGCTCCGCCATGATCTCATGGTTGCGCTGATGAAATGCGAGATAGTCCACGTTCGGGAAATGCGACTCGAAAAATGCACGGGTGTCTGCACGGTTCAGTCCACGGCAGCCCTCGATTGCAGCTTCGATGTCCGCAAACTGCATCTCCTCCGCAGCCTGCCGCCATGCCTGATCGCTGACACGCTCTGTATCGAACAAAATCCCATCCATATCAAAAACAATTGCTTTCATTGGTATTCCTCCCAAAAATCTTTTTCCTCTTTCATTGTAACATAAAACCGAAAAAATTGCAACTTTTTGGCGGATTTTTCCCAAGAAAAATACCGTCCAAGGCACAGTGTCTTGGACGGTATTCGGAAACTGGTGGGCCATCGGGGACTCGAACCCAGGACCGACCGGTTATGAGCCGGTTGCTCTAACCAACTGAGCTAATGGCCCGAAAACGAAACGAGGCGCAATC
>NZ_FR898053.1:0-657 GCF_000437175.1 Ruminococcus sp. CAG:330
GAAATTCTCATCCGGAAAAATACGCTTTTTCACAAAAAAAGCAGCACCGCTTATTTACAATGCCCTGAAAATGTGCTATAATAAAAAACATCTGGGTTCTTTTGCGGAATCTGGGGGAAAGCAGTTGAAAAACCATTGATTTTATGAGGTGCCAAGGAAAAATGAGTACAAAAAAAGCAACACATGAGAAAGCACAGACGGAAAACACAGCCGAAAAAGGGGAAATCACGATTCCTGTTGTGGAAATTTTCCGGCAGCTGAAAAAATACCTGCTGATTTGGGTTTTGATTGCCGTAGTCGGCGCAGCTCTGATTTTCGGCGGTTCGCTGGCGCTGTCCACCGCCCACACCGTACCGCTGCGGGCAATGGTCGGCTTTAGCTTTGACGGAATTGAGTCCGGACTGGATCCCAACGGCAACAAGTTCAACGCCAACGAGATCAAATCGCCTACCGTCATTCAGCAGGCACTGACCGATCTGGATCTGAGCAGCAATCTGGTGGATTCGGTGCGCAGCGGAATTACCGTTTCCGGTGTCGTGCCCAGCGATACCATTGACAAGCTGACCGCTTATCAGAGCATCTTCGAGAGCAACCATTCTATGGATGCTGCGCAGAAGATCATGGATACCTCTTACTACCCCACACGGTTTGAGGTGG
>NZ_FR898053.1:698-9653 GCF_000437175.1 Ruminococcus sp. CAG:330
GGCAGCAGAGCTGCTAAACGCCCTGCTGAATGACTATAAGATCTATTTTGTCGGCAAGTACGGCTATAATGAGGCACTGGGAACGGCGCTGACTTCTGTGGATTACGGCAACTATGACTATCCGGAAGCAGTCGATGTGATGAACTCGTCGCTGGATTCGCTGGAAGTCTATGTGCGGAATCTGGCGCAGAACGATACCACCCGCTTCCGCTCCACAGAAACGGGCTACACTTTTGCGGACTTACAGGAGGCCGTTAAGAGTTTGCAGGATGTGGACTATGATTCCCTCACCGCCTACATCATCGGAAAGAACATCACCAAGGACAAGGACAAACTTACCACCTACTATCAGTACCGTATCGACACACTGACACGGAGCATGAACGCTGCCAAGGAACAGCTGGCATCGGTGACGGAGTCCATCGAGAATTATAAGAAGGATTCCACAGTCATTCTCGCCGGCGCTGATAGTCAGGCGACCACACTGACGCAGCCGTCGGAGGCGTATGACAAGCTGATCGATCAGAAGCTCACCTGTCAGGAGAATGTTTCTACTCTGCAGCAGAAGATCAACGCTTACAACGAGCGCCTGAAAGCGCTGAAGTCCAAGTCAACCGCAAGCGATGCGGAAAAAGAACGTGCCGACCAGCAGCTTCAGGAACTGAGCGACAAGATCAACTCCACCATTGAACTGGTCAATAAGACCGCAGACGATTACTTCGAAACCGTTTCCTATGCCAACGCTTATAATGTGCTGGTTCCGGCAAGCGGCAGCACTTCCAGCGTGATCTCCACAGCAATTTCCGCAATGATGCGTCCGATGCTGGTGGCAGAAGCTCTGCTCTTCGCTGTCTACCTCTGCTTCTCTGTGATTCGTGCATTTGTGCTCTCTTACCGTCAGAAGTCGGCAGAAGAATGCGCTGTAGAAACAGAGGCGGAGGAATCTGAAGAAGAGGAAACCAAGGAATAAATAAAGTCTGACTGCATTCGATATCAAAATAGACTATTCCCGAAAAATGGGCAGCCGTGGAAGAAACTCCATGGCTGCCCGTTTTGTTATGAGAATGCGTTCCGGCTGTTTGTCGTTAGAAGCCGTTCAGGTGTGCCTGCGACATGATGTTGGGGTAGCGGTAATAGCCGTAGTCCAGATCCACATCGCCGGCGATTCCCGGGACTGAACCAGTGGAGGAATACTGCCACATACCGTAACTGGAGAGGGAGTATGCCGGTGCGCTGGTATTAAAATGTGCCACCCAGATATCGTACCGATCCAGCACGGACTGATAGACTTTGGTGTTCAGGAACGAAGCGTAGCTGTAAACGGAAATGTAATAGCCCTTTGCCTCTACAGTCTGGCAGAATGCCTCGATGATGGCGGAAACCTGTTCCTTGGTCATGTTCACATGTACCTGATCCTCGATGTCAAAGACCAGCGGATATTCGAACTGATAGCCGTCGATGACCTGAAGGAATACCTCTGCCTCCTGCTTGGCAGCAGCGACGCTGTCGGCATAGCTGAACCAGTAGGCACCGCAGGCGAGTCCGGCAGCCTTGGCGTTGCGCATGTTCTGGTCGAAGTAGGGATCTTCCTGACTGGCATATCTGCCGTATCCCGCACGGATGATGGCGTAATCTACGCCGGAATTCTTGACCGCTTTCCAGTCCACATTCTGCTGGTACATGGATACATCAATGCCCCGGTAGAGGTCTTTGTTTGCCCATGCGCCAATGCCCTCGGTGGTGGTGGCAACAGGCGTTGTGGTCGTCTTTGCCGTGGTCATCCTGCTGGTTGTGGTAGCAGAGGTGGTGGCGGATTCCGGTGTGGTCGTGCTCTCTGTAGTAGTTGCAGCTTCTGTAGCGGTTCCTGCTGCACTGGTAACGGCGGTTGTCTCCGTTGTCGCTTCCGCTGCCGTCGTGAGTGCCTCTGTTGTGGCGGTTGTTACCTCTTCTGTTGCGGTCTCTGTGGTTGTGATTTCCTCAGTCGTGGTTTCAGAGGTCATCGTTATTTCTTCACTGGTGGTGGTTTCTTCCGCTGCCGTCGTGGTTTCTTCCGTCACCGTGGTGCTCTCCGTGGTCTCCGTGGTTTCCTCGGAAACTTCTGTTGTGGTGGTAGTATTCCACTTCTGGAGGAACTGCTCTGCCTCCGGAGCGTGGCTCTTGTTGGCAGCGAGGTAGGAAGACCATTGCAGGAACTTCATGGAGTCATCCATGCTGATGCTGCCGGATTCGTCGGCATCCAGCAGGGACCAGTTGGTGTCTGAGAGATTGGTTTCGATGCCGGCGCAGCTGAAGGAGTACGCTTCCAGCGCCAGAAATGCCAAGTTGGAGAAGTCGTCTTTCTTCGTGCTGCTGCACTGGCCGTTCAGTGCGTCTGCACCGGAGCCTGCTGCCGATGCCGAAAGGGATGCAGCACCGATGGGGAAGCAGGAGAGGGAGAGGGTGGCTGCTGTGAGAACGCTCAGCCATCGTTTGCGAAGGGAATATGCCATGAAAAAATACCTCCTATGGGTAGAGAGGACAGAAGTAAATTCTGTCAAATATGAAAGTGAATGGGTGTGTTCTGCGGTGCAGAACGAAACGAAACTCACACAAGGGCAGTGTGAATGATATGCAAAGTTAGTGCAGGACTTGGCTCTTGGAGAAAAGCCATGCAGCCAGTGCCAGCTGTGCAATTGCGATCAGCGGGAAGCCGTAGCGGAAATACCAGTGCCGTGTCTTGTGGTGAAAGACGAACATGCCCAGCGTACCGCCGACACCGCCGCCCAGCAGCGCCCAGAGGAACAGCCGCTTTTCCGGAATGCGCCACGCACGGCGAATGGAACGCCGTTTGTCAATGCCCATGGCGCAGAATGCGATCACACACATGAGAAGCAGATAGCCTGCCAGAAGATTGGAGATCCATGGTGCCATGTGACTGCCTCCGCCGGGTTACTGCTGCGTCCTGCGCAGCTTGCGGGGCAGGGCTGCCTGAATCGCCTCCAAAACCGCTTGGTTCGGGGTGAAGATGATGCGGGTCTCGCCGTAGTCCTCGGTGGTGAGGTCGGCGTAGTACTCGCCTTCGCCGGTGTTGTCGGCACAGAGCACCAGCGTGCGGGAATCATCGTCGGGAACGTCGTCTGTCAGCGGGCCGAATGCCTCGAAATCTGCCGCCTGAACGGTGATGAGGTGCACCCGCTTGCGCCGTGCGATGATCTTGTCCACGTCCACCTCACCGTTGGTGACGGCGTACTCATATTCCACCGAGAGATTGCTCAGCAGAAAGTAAGCGCCGTAGATCAGTGCGCAGGTGATGATAAGAATAAAGGGGATCTTGATGAGAAAGGCGAGTACGGTGGTGACGATGCAAAGAATTGCTGCCAGAGCGATGATGCCGATCTTTTTCAGGTTGTCAGAGGAATCCGGCCGTTTCTTGACCATGTACTCTGCGAAATTATCCATGTTGATGACTCCTTCCGTGACGTGCCGGACAGCTTCCGGTGCAGCTTCGTGCACGAATTTTCCGGCAGGGTTGGAGCGCTTTCTGAAAATTTGGGGAATTTGTGAAAAAAGTTCCTTTTGGAATTAGGTAATTTGCCATATTTTTTGCACTTTCCCAATGTGATATCCGTGAATTTTGCACTCCACTTCTTATTTTAGCACAACTCCGGGGAAATTTCAAGAAAAAAATTGAAAATCCTCTTGATTTTTTTTGAAAGACAAGGTATAATAAATATCAGACCGTTTGAACTTGCCGGATTTGGCGGATTCCTTTCGAATTTTCGGCAGGTTACGGCAGGAAACACAATGACGAAGCGAGTAGGGGCAGAGAGCTGCATGACAGAGAACCGGAGCATTGGCTGAGAATCCGGATGCAGCGCTGCCTTGAAGTTCCCTTCTGAGTGGCTGGGCAGAACCGCCGGTGTGAAAACGCAGGGCAAAGTAGGTTCAGATGTGATGTTCGCATAAAGAACAGGAGAGTGATGGCTCTTTGAAAATGGGTGGTTATGCAAGCGTTCGGACTTGTCCTGTTTTCAGGGCAGGTCTTTTTTTGTCCCTAGAGCCGTGAGCGCTGACGCTCGAACGTCCCCGTGCGGGAAAAAGAGAAGCTGTGCCGTGTGCCGGCGGCTTCGGAAAGGAAAGAATTGGGTATGAAAGAACAACTGGAAGCAATCCGCAGTGCTGCCAAGCAGGCGCTGGCTGACTGTGCGGATTCGAAACTGCTGGAAAATCTGCGTGTGCAGTATCTGGGAAAAAAAGGAGAGCTGACGGCGATCCTGAAGCAAATGGGAAAGCTCTCGGCGGAGGAGCGTCCGGCAATGGGGCAGCTCGCCAATCAGGTGCGCTCGGACATCGAAAAGCTGCTGGCAGACAAACAGCAGCGTCTGGCGGAGGCTGCGCTGGCGCATAAGCTGGCGGCAGAAACCGTGGACATCACGCTGCCGGGCAAGGCGCAGAAGGTGGGCAGCATGCATCCGCTGACCATCGTGGAAAACGAAATTCGGGAGATCTTTCTGGGCATGGGCTTTTCTGTGGCAGACGGTCCGGAGGTCGAATACGATTACTATAACTTTGAGGCACTGAACCTGCCGCCCGACCATCCGGCACGGGATACACAGGATACCTTCTATATCACTGACAACATTCTGCTCCGCACCCAGACCTCCTCGGTACAGGTGCACGTCATGGAGAACCAGAAGCCGCCCATCCGTGTGATCTCTCCGGGACGGGTTTACCGTTCGGATGCCGTCGATGCGACACACTCCCCGCTGTTCCATCAGATCGAGGGACTGGTGGTAGACAAGGGCATCACCATGGCAGATCTCAAGGGTACACTGGAACTGCTGATGCAGCGCCTGTACGGCGATGACTGCAAGATCCGTCTCCGTCCCCACCACTTCCCGTTCACAGAGCCCAGCGCAGAGGTTGACGTGATGTGCTTCCAGTGCCACGGCAAGGGCTGCCGCATGTGCAAGGGCGAGGGCTACATCGAACTGCTGGGTGCCGGCATGGTGCATCCCAAGGTGCTGGAGGGCTGCGGCATCGACAGCAGCGTTTACTCCGGATTTGCCTTCGGTCTGGGTCTGGAGCGTATCGCAATGCGCCGCTATAACATCGGCGACATGCGTCTGCTCTACGAGAATGACTATCGGTTCCTGGAACAGTTCTAAGAGGAGGAGAATTTCAGATGAATTTATCGTTGAAATGGCTGGCTGACTACGTGGACTGCGGCGTTTCCGCAAAGGATTTCTGCGCCGGTATGACCATGAGCGGCTCCAAGGTTGAAACCTATGAAACAGAGGGTGCGGAAGTCAAGAATGTCATCGTCGGCAAGCTGCTGTCCATCACACCCCATGAAAACTCCGACCACTTGCAGGTGTGTCAGGTAGATGTGGGCAGCGGCGCTCCCATCCAGATCGTCACCGGCGCACAGAACATTGTCGAGGGCGCACTGGTGCCGGTGGCAATGATCGGCGCTGACCTGCCCGGCGGTGTTCACATTAAAAAGGGCAAGCTCCGTGGCGTGGAGAGCAACGGCATGCTGTGCTCTCTGGGCGAGCTGGGTCTGACCAAGCACGACTTTCCCTATGCCATCGAGGACGGCATCTTCCTCATCGAGGAGGACTGCAAGCCGGGACAGGACATCCACGAGGCAATCGGTCTGAACGACACCTCTGTGGAATTTGAGATCACCTCCAACCGTCCGGACTGCCTGTCTGTGGTCGGTCTGGCGAGAGAGGCTGGCGTGACGTTCGGCAAGCCCCTGAACCTGAAAGCGCCGGAATTCCACGGCTCTGCGGAGAAACTCAGTGACACCCTTTCTGTTGCTGTGGAGAATCCCACTCTCTGTCCCCGTTACATTGCCGGCATGGTAAAGAACGTGAAGATCGGCCCGTCGCCCCGCTGGATGCGGGAGCGGCTTCGTGCCAGCGGCGTGCGCCCCATCAACAATCTGGTAGACATCACCAACTATGTCATGCTGGAATACGGCCAGCCCATGCACGCTTTTGACCTGCGCTATGTCAAGGACGGCAAGATCGTTGTCCGCAACGCCAAGGACGGCGAGACCATCACCACACTGGACGGTCAGGAGCGTCAGCTTTCTCCGGAGATGCTGATCATTGCCGATGCGGAAAAGCCGATTGCAGTTGCCGGTGTTATGGGCGGCGAGTACAGCGGTATCATGGATGACACCGCCACTGTTGTGTTCGAGTCTGCTTATTTCGAACCGGTACAGGTTCGCCGGACTGCCAAGAAGCTGGGCATGCGCACCGATGCTTCTGCACGTTACGAAAAGGGGCTGGATCCGGACGGATGCCCCCGCACTCTGAAGCGTGCCATGGAACTGGTAGAACAGCTGGGCGCTGGCGAGCCGGTGGCAGAGTTCATTGAGGTGGACAACCGCACTGCAAAGCCGGCACAGATTCCCTTCGATCCGGATTGGATCAACGGGTTCCTTGGCACGGATATCTCCCGTGAGGAGATGGTTAAGACACTTGAGTCGCTGGAAATTCATGTGGACGGCGATGTCTGCATTTCGCCCAGCTTCCGCATCGACCTGGAGCGTCCGGCAGACATTGCCGAGGAAGTGGCACGAATCTACGGCTACAATAACATTCCGTCCACGGTCATCCGTGGTGTGGCAGAGGCACAGCTGACACCGCAGCAGCAGTTCCTGCGCAAGGCAGAACAGACCATGGTGGGATTGGGCTATTACGGCACGCTGACCTATTCGTTCACTTCCCCCAAGTGCTTCGACCGCATTGGTCTGCCGGCAGACAGCAAGCTGCGCAAGACCATTACCATCACCAACCCGCTGGGCGAGGACACCAGCATCATGCGCACCACCACACTGCCCTGCATGCTGGACGTTCTGGCAACCAACTACAAGAATCGGAACGCTGCTGTTTCCCTGTATGAGATCGGCAAGGAGTATCTGCCCACCGGACCGGACACTCTGCCGGAAGAGCCGAACCGTATGACCATTGGCATGTACGGCGACAGCGCAGATTTCTTTGCCCTGAAGGGTGCAGTGGATGCGCTGCTGAAAGAACTGCGTCTGCCGAAGTGCACCTATGTGCGTCCCGCCGAGGCAGAAGGTGTATTCGAAGAGTGCTGCGCACTCCATCCGGGCAGAAGCGCAGTGATCTTCTGCGGTGAGAATCCCATCGGCTATCTGGGCGAGCTGCACCCCACTGTGCAGAAGACCTACGGCATTGGGGCGAGAACCTATGTGGCAAAGCTGCTGGTACAGGAGATGGCTGCTCTGGCAGAACCGGAGATCACCTACCAGCCGCTGCCCAAGTTCCCGGCAATTACCCGTGACCTGAGTCTGCTCTGTGATGATGCCGTACCGGTTGGCAGTCTGGAGGAAACCATCCAGCAGGCAGCCGGAAAGCTGCTGGAGCAGGTGACACTGTTTGACGTTTACAAGGGCGACCAGATCGCCGACGGCAAGAAGAGTGTGTCCTTCTCCCTGCGTCTGCGCTCTCACGAGGGCACACTGACCGATGAGCAGGCAGATGCCGCTATGAAGCGTGTGCTGAAAGCACTGGCTGCCAAGGATGTCACCCTGCGTGACTAATTTTCGGAGGGCTTTTCCATGAAACAGAGAGAAAAGACTGTGCCGAAGAAAAAGGAACCCAAGCCGAAAAAGCCGAAAAAAGAGCGCACGCCCAAGGAGGCAACAGCGCTGATGCTGGGCGTTGTGGCACTGGTGCTGGCGATTCTCGCCATTGCAGCGGGATATTTCCTGCCGGTACTGGTGGGTGCAGTCCTGGGAATTGCAGCAGTGATCGCCGGTTTTGCCAGCCTGATGTTCGGAAAGGGCGGTCTGCTTCCGGCGCTGGTCGGAATCGCCGCCGGTTTCCTCAACCTGCTGGCTGCCATTGTGGTTTCGAAGATGCAGTAGGCATATTTATTTTTCAGAAAATCGGAAAAATGAAAAGCGTGCGGAAGCGGAAAAGCTTCTGCACGCTTTTTTGGTTGGCTGCGCAGAATTTTCTAAGAGCCTATACCAGTGTTTTTTGTAAACATGTGTTAGAATCAGAAACACAAACGGAGGGCACAGTTTCCCGTGCCCTCCGCTTTTTATGGGGTAGAATCCGATCTTATGAAAACGGCATTAGTCGTTGAAGTACCGCTTCAGGAAGCCCTCAAATGCACAGCCGTGACGAGCCTCGTCCTTTGCCATCTCGTGTACAGTGTCGTGAATTGCGTCCAGATTCAGCTGCTTTGCCTTGGCAGCCAGTGCCTTCTTTCCGGCACATGCGCCGCTCTCCGCAGCAACCCGCATCTCCAGATTCTTCTTGGTGGAGTCGGTAACCACTTCGCCCAGCAGTTCTGCGAACTTTGCAGCGTGCTCAGCCTCTTCGTAAGCAGCCTTTTCCCAGTACAGACCGATTTCCGGATAGCCCTCACGGAATGCGACACGTGCCATTGCCAGATACATGCCGACCTCGGAGCACTCGCCGTTGAAGTTCTCCCGCAGACCCTGTACGATCTCCTCGTCTACGCCCTGTGCCACGCCAACTACATGCTGATCTGCCCATTCGGTAGCGTCTGCTTTCTGCTCGTTGAACTTTTCAGCGGGAGCACCGCAGATGGGACAGACTGCCGGTGCAGCTTCGCCTTCGTATACATAACCGCAAACAGAACATACAAACTTTTTCATGATAATTTCCTCCTGTGATTTTTTCATCTATGATTTTGATTGTTTCCAAAAAACAGTTTTGTGCGCTGCCGCTTGGAGCCGGGCGCTTTGTTTTTCTGACTCTATTATAGCAGATTGGTTCTCTCTTGTCAATATGTATTCTCAATAGTTAACGAAAAATTCACATATAAATTTGAACATGACAAATTGGCATGAAGTGCATGCTGGAGAGACACGGCGTGCCGTGTCCGCCAGTTTCCTTTGGCATAAACCAGCGAATACCGGTACAACCTATCCTTTTTTATGCCTCCCCTGAAAGGGGAGGG
>NZ_FR898054.1:0-969 GCF_000437175.1 Ruminococcus sp. CAG:330
CTTTGCAAAAGGAGAATGACAAATGGAACAAACCACAAAAAACAGAGCGACATTTCAATCACGACTCGGATTTATTCTGGTTTCCGCCGGCTGTGCCATCGGACTGGGAAACGTCTGGAAATTTCCGTACGTCTGCGGACAAAATGGCGGAGGAGCTTTTCTGCTCCTCTACCTCTTCTGTCTGGTTTTGCTGGGACTGCCCATTCTGATGTGCGAATTTGCCATCGGCCGCGGCAGCAACCGCAGCATTGCGCAGGCGCTGAACCAGCTGGAACAGCCCGGCAGCCGGTACCACCTCACCAAGTACATGGGCATCGCCGGAAACTATCTGCTCATGATGTTCTACACCATGGTGACCGGATGGATGCTGTTTTACGCTTTCCGCTATATCTCCGGCTCCATTGATGCTTCCAGCACCGATGCAACCGCAAATGCCTTCCAGCAGATGCTGGATTCGCCGGGGTACATGACCCTGTTCGCTGCGCTGGTCATTGTGCTTTGCATTGGTGTCTGTGCGCTGGGCCTTCAGAACGGTATTGAAAAAGTAACCAAGGTCATGATGCTTCTGCTCATGGGATTGATGGTAATTCTGGCGATCAATTCTCTGCGCCTGGAAGGTGCTGTGGAGGGTCTGAAATTCTATCTGGTGCCGGACTTCGGAAAGCTCTTTGAAAACGGCTTTACCTCTGTTCTGTTCGCTGCCATGACACAGGCGTTCTTTACCCTGAGCATCGGCATCGGCGCCATGGAGATCTTTGGCAGCTACCTGAAAAAGGATCGCCGGATTCTGGGCGAATCTATCAATGTCATTGTTCTGGACACCGCCGTTGCCGTTGTCGCCGGTCTGATTATCATTCCGGCATGCTTTGCCTACGGTATCCAGCCGGATTCCGGTCCGTCGCTGCTGTTCATCACCCTCCCCAACGTCTTTCACCATATGGCGGGAAGCCGTATCTGGGGCAGCTGCTT
>NZ_FR898054.1:1000-5916 GCF_000437175.1 Ruminococcus sp. CAG:330
TCGCTGCACTCTCTACAGTAATCGCTGTCTTTGAAAACATCATCACCATGACCGTGGAGCTGGGAAACTGGAGTCGGAAAAAGTCCCTGCTGGTCAATCTGGTGCTGATTTTCGTGCTGTCTGTTCCGGCGATTCTTGGATTCAACGTGCTCTCCGGTATCCACCCTATGGGCGGTACAAGCACCATCATGGATGCCGAGGATTTCCTGGTGTCCTCCAACATTCTGCCGCTCGGATCGCTGACCTATGTGCTCTTCTGCGTTCGCAAAAACGGCTGGGGATGGGATGCATTCCTGAACGAGGTAAACACCGGTTCCGGTTCGAAACTGCCGGCGTGGATTCGTGGCTATATGACCTATGCTCTGCCGGCGCTGGTATGCCTGATCTACCTCAAGGGCTACTATGATACATTCTCGCAGAAGAGCCTGCCGGTATTCTGCGCCTGGATGCTGTTCGCCGCAGCACTGCTGGCGCTGATCTTCTGGGCATCCTTCTCCCGCAAAAAATCTCCCTCGAAACTGGCAAAATAAAGGTCGTGTAAGGTATGGAAATTTCGCAGACGCTGCAAACGCTGGACGAACTGCTGCACCGGTGCAAACTAGCCGAGGCAGAACAATTTCTCCGAGACGCTGTCGCACAGGCGCAGGCATCCGGCGATACGGACACAGAAAAGACGCTGCGCAATGAGCAGATGGGATTCTATCGGGACTGCGGCCGTTTTCCGGAGATGCTGGAAACGGCTGCGTGCGCACGGGCGCTCTTTGAAAATGCCAGCGAGACAGAAACAATTCCCTATGCGACAACGCTGCTGAACTGTGCCAACGCCTACCGTGCCGCCGGACAGTATGATGCGGCATTTTCCGCCTATGATACGGTGCAGCATCTCTATGAAAAGCTGTTGCCGCCGGATGACGACCGTGTCGCCGGATTCTGGAACAATCTGGCACTGCTCTATCAGGAGACGGAGCAGTGGAATGAGTCGTGCCGTTGTCTGGAAACGGCACTGACGCTGGTGCGAAGCAAACCGAATAATGAGGTGCGGGTGGCAATTTCCAGCACCAACCTTGCCGTATCTCTGCTTCAGCTTTTCCAGACTGAGCGGGCGCTGGAACTGCTCCGTGAAGCAGACCGAATCCTCGCCGGATGTGCTCCCTCCGACTTTCATTATAGCGCCACGCTCGCCGGATTTGGCGATGCCTACTGGCAGAAAAAGGAATACCAGAGAGCAGCGGATTCTTACGAACAGGCACTCTCGGAAATTGAACTGCACATGGGGCAGAACAACTTCTATGAGATCGTGCTGGACAAGCTCCGCCGAACCTACGCAGCAATGGGGACATCACGTCCGAAACTCTCCGGACTGGAACTGTGCCGGCGCTATTATCTGGCGTTTGGCGCACCAATGCTGGAACGGGAATTTCCGGAACTTCTTCCCAAGCTGGCAATCGGGCTTGCCGGGGAAGGCTCGGAGTGTCTGGGATATGATGATGCCAATTCCAGAGATCACGACTTCGGCGCCGGCTTCTGTATCTGGGTGCCGGACGACATACCGGCGGAATCGGTACAGAAGCTGCGGAATGCCTATGCCACGCTCCCCCGTAGTTACTACGGCGTGACAAGACAGGAGACGCCGGAGGCAGATGGTCGGGTTGGCGTCTGCCGGATACGTGCCTTTTTCCAGCGCCTTTTGGGAACGGATGGCGTGCCGGAAACGGAATCCCAGTGGCTGTCGATCCCGGATGGCATGCTGGCTGCCGCTTGCAGCGGTGCGATCTTTCGGGATGATGCCGGAACATTTACCGCATACCGCCGCAGGCTTGCGCTGGGATATCCGGAGGAGGTTCGGCTGCGTTTGCTGGCACAGGCTGCCGGACGCATGGCGCAGTGCGGACAGTACAACTATTCCCGCATGCGCAGCCGTGGCGATCTTGCCACAGCACAGCTTTACTTGGCGGAGTTCTGCCGGAACGCCATGCTTGCGTGGCATCTGCTCCGCCGGAAATATGCACCCTATGAAAAGTGGCTGCTGCGGAGCACGGCGGAGTTAGAAGGCGGTGCGTGGCTGGCAGAGGAGATTCGCCAGCTGCTTCTGCCGTCGGCGGAAACTTCCGGCAGTGCGCACATCACCGCCATATGCAGCCGCATGGGAAAGGAGATTGCTGCAATGACTTCAAAAAAACCCTCGGAATATCTGGGCGACATGGCAAGAGAACTTGCCGCAGAGGCTCAGGCATTGGAAACACACCGTGCCACCGTGGAACGTCTGGCACGGCTGGAATTTGAGACATTTGACACCGTTCAAAACATCGGCGGGCGTGCTGCCTGCCAAGACGACTGGGAGACGTTTTCCATTATGCGCCGCATTATGCGCCGCAGCCAATATCTGCCGTGGCCGGAAGAACTGCTGGAAGAATGGCTCGCTGCATTCGAAACGGCAAAGGCATCCGGCAGAAACCTCATCATGGAAAAGTACGCCCGTATGATGGAACACACAGACCCGGAGAAATATGCCGCTTTCGCAGATCAGCTGCCGCCGCTGACACCGGAGTTTGTCCAGCTGCGGGAGGCGATTATCGCCATTCAGATTCCGTGGATGGAGGAATTTGCGGCAAAGTATCCCTATCTCACCAAACAGGCCAGAACCATTCACACCGCAGAAGATTCCAAAGCGCAAACCTCCTACGAAACCTACCTCCGTGGAGAATTGTCCGTCTATCCCTTTGACATACTGTACGGCTACGGCAGATGGGTGGTCTCCCTGCATCAGGCGGGTGAAAATCTGGCGTGCCTGACCATGGCGGAAACCGTGCGGGAGTACGGATACGATTCGCTGGAATCCGCAGAACAGGCGTACCGGAAAAGCAGCCAGCTGTTTTCATAAGCTTCATATAGAATCATTTTCACACTGCCGTTTCATCTGTCATGGAACGGCAGTTTTTTTGCATGCAACTATTTTTCTTGACATTTCGGCGGGGATATGGTATAATGGCTTTCATTATAAGTCCGAAATCGGACAATGGAGGTTTACAATGACTGTTTCGGAATTACAGTTACAGTTTATCCGTCTGTACAAAGAGATGGATGCCACATATTACCAGCTGGCAGCTGCACAGGAATTATCTCCAAGTGAGATGGACATTTATTACACCCTCTGTGTGCTGGGAGATGGCTGCCTGCAGCGGGATATCTGCAACTTGGCGCTGACCAGCAAGCAGACCATTAACTCTGCTCTGAAAAAATGGAGAAACAGGGCTTTCTTTGGCTGGAATCGGGAAAAGGCAGAGAGAAACACATCTATCTCACTCCGGCAGGCAAGAAGATACAGGAGCACCGTGTTCGTCCAATCTATCTGGCAGAACAGGCGGTGCTGGCAGAGATGGACGATCCGGAACAGACACAATTGATCGCCCTCCTGGAAAAATACATCCGGCTGCTGCAGCAGCGCACCGCCAACCTGCAAAAGGAGGAATTGCAATGACAAAATCCCGCATTCAGATTTCCGACCATTTCACCATTCCAAGATTGCTTCGTTTTGTCTTTCCTTCCATCATTATGATGATCTTTACTTCGATTTACGGCGTGGTGGATGGATTTTTCGTCTCCAATTATGTAGGGAAAACGCCGTTCGCAGCAGTCAATCTGATTATGCCGCTGCTCATGGCAATCGGCTCTATTGGGTTCATGCTGGGAACCGGCGGCAGTGCGCTGGTCGCAAAGACCTGCGGAGAGGGCGACAGCGAACGTGCCAACCGATACTTTTCCATGACAATCTATACAGCGCTTCTCCTTGGCACAATTCTGGCAGCCATTAGCTTCTGTCTGATTCGTCCCATTGCACGACTGATGGAAGCAGACGGCGCCATGCTGGAATACTGCGTTCTGTATGCGAGAATCCTCGTCTGTACGCTGCCGCTGTTCATGCTGCAAAACATGTTCCAGAGCTTTTTTATCACGGCGGAAAAACCAAAGCTTGGGTTATACGTCATCCTCGCTGCCGGCATCTCTAACATTGTGCTGGACTTTCTGTTCATCGCTGTCTTTCGCTGGGGGCTTGCCGGTGCAGCGATTGCCACTTCCATTGGCGAACTGATCGGCGGACTGGTGCCCATTCTCTACTTTTCCCGCCCTAACACCAGCCGGCTGAAGCTGGTCAGGACAAAGCTGGAGTGGCGTCCCATTTGGCGCAGCTGCTCCAATGGTTCCTCAGAGATGATGACCAATCTCTCCATGTCCCTCGTCAACACGCTGTACAACCTCCAGCTCATGCGGTTTGCCGGTGAGGACGGTGTCGCTGCCTACGGAGTTATCATGTATGTGAACTTCATTTTTGTGGCGATCTACATGGGATATTCCATCGGCAGTGCGCCCATTGTCGGCTATCACTATGGCGCAAAGCATCAGGAGGAACTGCGCGGACTGCTTCGCCGCAGCCTGTGGATTCTGGGCATTGGTGCGGTTCTGCTGACAGTTGCCGGCGAACTGTTCTCCTCTCCCCTGTCGAAAATCTTCGTCAGCTACGATGATGCTCTTTTCGCCATGACACGCCATGGCTTCCGGCTGTACAGCCTGTCCTATTTGCTTTGCGGATTCAACATCTTCGGCTCTGCCTTTTTCACAGCGCTAAACAACGGCATGGTTTCCGCTGTGATCTCCTTTGCACGGACGCTGGTCTTTCAGATCGTCTGTGTGCTGGTTCTGCCGATATTCCTGGAGTTGAACGGCATCTGGATCTCGATTCTTGTGGCGGAATTTCTGGGGATTCTGGTGACTGCATCGCTGCTGATCGCCAACCGCAAGAAATACAGCTACTTCTAATAAGCGAAAGTGCATTCCTCCCAGTACAGGGAAGAATGCACTTTTTTTGAGATATGGAAATGAAGAACAGGCGCTTAGAGCTTGTGTTCATAGGAAATATA
>NZ_FR898055.1:0-12282 GCF_000437175.1 Ruminococcus sp. CAG:330
CCTCGCCAACTGCGCTCAGTTGGATCAGCCTGACGAGTCCAACGATCTCGGTTCTTTTTGTTTCTGCACGATGCGAGAGGATACGCCGGCAAACCTTAACAATGTTTCACGTGAAACATCCGCTCACTCTCTTGTCAGCTTCTGCGCCAGTGCGGCGAGGTCGTCCTTATCGTAGAACTCCAGCACCAGCGAGCCTTTATTCTTCCCATAGGTCACGGAAACCCGCCGTGCCAGACGGCTCTCCAGACTGATCTGCATCTCCGTGAAATAGCTGTCCGGCATAGCATCCGCCGGCTTTTCCGGCTGCGCTGCCTGTACCTCTGCTGCGGCGATCTTCTCGATGTCCCGCACGGTGAGCTTGCCGTCTGCGGCACGCTTTGCCGTGTCCATCTGAAGTGCGGGATCCCGAATGGCGAGAAGTGCTCTGGCGTGGCCGGCGCTCAGGGCTGCGCCCTGCACCAGCTCCCGAATCTCCTTAGGCAGCTTCAGCAGGCGCAGGGAGTTTGCCACGGCGCTGCGGGACTTTCCCACACACTTGGCGACGTCCTCCTGTGTCATCTCAAACCGCTCCATAAGCTGTTCGTAGCCCTCCGCCTCTTCCAGCGGATTCAGGTTCTCCCGCTGGAGGTTCTCGATGAGGGCAATTTCCATGGTCTCCTCGTCGGAAATTTCCCGGATGATGACGGGGACTTCGTCCAGCCCCAGCATCCGTGCCGCACGCCAGCGGCGTTCGCCGGCGACGATCTGGTAGTTCAGCCCGTAGGGGCGCACCAGAATGGGCTGGAGCATGCCGTAGCGCTGAATGGAGTCCGCCAGCGCCGCGATTGCCTCTTCGCTGAAAATCTTTCTGGGCTGATCTCGGTTCGGCTCCAGTTCCGAGAGCCGCAGTGTCTTTTTCACCTGCACATCGGCGGCATTCTCATCGTAGAGAAAATCCAGACCGCTGCCCAATCCGCCTATTGTCATTCGCTTTCACGCTCCCTTTTTTTGCCGAATATCATCAGACGGCGTTTTTTCTCCGGCGGTTTCTCGCCCAGCAACTCCATGCCCAGCAGCGCATACGCCTCAGCGCCCTTGGAGAGGTGGTCGTAGTACATGACCGGCTTGCCGTGGCTGGGGGCTTCGGAGAGGCGGACGTTTCGGGGGATCTTGGTCTGAAAGACCTTGCCGGGGAAAAACTTCTCCACTTCCTCCTCCACCTGGCGGGACACGTTCAGGCGGGCATCGAACATCACGAACAGAATGCCGGCGATATCCAGCGCCGGATTGAAATTGCTGCGCACGATCTTGATGGTATTGGTGAGCTGGGACAAGCCCTCCAGGGCGTAGAACTCCGCCAGCATGGGAATAATCATCCGGTCTGCGGCAACCAGTCCGTTCACCGTCAGAAGCCCCAGCGCCGGCGGGCAGTCGATGAGGATGTAGTCATAGTCCAGCTTACAGGTGAGCAGCTGCATTTTCAGCCGGTTCATCCGGTTCTCCATGGAGGCAAGCTCCAGCTCTGCGCCGGCGAGGGTATTGCGTGCCGGCAGGATGCTGACATTCTCGAACGCCGTGCGGACGATCGCCTCCTGAATGCTGTTTTTTCCCACGAGCACCTCATAGGAGGATGCCGTCAGGTGTTTTTTCTTGATGCCCAGACCGGTGGTGGTATTGCCCTGCGGGTCAATATCCACGCAGAGCACCTGTTTTCCCCGAGAGCCGAGATATGCCCCCAGATTGACGACTGTCGTCGATTTTCCCACGCCGCCCTTCTGGTTGGCAACTGCATAGACCATACCCACGCTGATTTCTTCCTTTCGTTGGCAAACTGCCGTTTCTGCCGATTTCTTTCGAATCATAGTTCTTACTTATTATAACATGATTTATGTCAGTTGTAAAGAGGGAAAAACGCATTTTCGGTATAACCTGTCCTTACATGACATGCTGCAAAATCACACGCAGACAGAAAAAACATCGTGCAGAAACAAAAAGAACCGGAGCCGTTGAACACGTCAGGCTGCTCCAGCTGAGCGCAGCTGGCGAGGTGTTCTTAGAGGGCACGTGCCCTCTAAGTCGCCGTCCGCAGACGGCGAAAACTCTGCGCCCATACTTCTGGGCGCACGGAGCAGGTGGGTGAGAAAAGCGACAGCTTTTCGAGGGCGGAGCGAACAAGACCGCTCCGCCCTTGTGTGCCGTTTGTAACGCCTTGATTTTGGAAACATTCCGGTGGAACGTTTTCAACGGATTTTTCCCTGGCATATTTGCGGACACGGCACGCCGTGTCCCTACAAAATGCGCTGCAAAATTGCAAGAACAATCACGAAAAGCATCGTGCAGAAACGAAATAATCTCAGAACCGTTGTCCTGTCAGACTGATTCGACTGGCAAAGTGTCTTGTGTGGGGAAATATAAGTAGGGACACGGCGTGCTGTGTCCACTGGTTCACAGCAAGGCATATCCCGTTGAAAATGTTCCACCGGAACATTTTCAAAATCAAGAAACAGCAAACGGCACACAGGGCGGAGCGGTCTTGTTCGCTCCGCCCTCGAAAAGCTGTCGCTTTTCTCACCCACCTTCCCCGTGCGCCAAAAGCATGGCGCAGGAAGTTTCGCTGTCTGCGGACAGCGACTCAGAGGGCTACTCGCCCTCTAAGAACACCTCGCCAACTGCGCTCAGTTGGATCAGCCTGACGAATTAAACCACCTCGTTTCTCTCTGTTTCTGCACGATGCTTTTGGTGTGATATCCCCACAAATTCCGTGCACACCCCGCCCCGCAAAAAAGGCGGCAATGTTTCACGTGAAACACTGCCGCTCTGAATATTATTTCTTCTCCCCGATGGGAATCCGCACCCGGTATTCGATGTAGTCCTCCCGCTGGATCTTCTGGGAGTCTGCGGCGATGCCTGCCGCCTGCATGGTCTCCACAGCACGGGTGATGGTATTGACGAAGATACGCACATTCTGGAACACCTTGCTGCGCTTCCGATAGCTCTCCCGCTTCCGGCGCTGCCCCAGCAGTTCCTCCACGGCGTGCTCCGTCTTTTCCACGTTGAGGTTATTGCGCACTACCTTTTCCAGCACCGCCAGACGCTCCTCCGGCGCAGCCAGACGCAGCAGGGCACGGGCATGGCGCTCGGTGAGGTTGTACTTCATGATGATCTCCCGTTCCTCCGCCGTGAGCCGGAGCAGCCGCAGCTTATTGGCGATGGTGCTCTGCGCCTTGCCCAGCTTTGCCGCCGCATCCTCCTGTGTCATGCCGTAATACGTAATGAGCTTTTCGATGGCGCTCGCCTCATCGAAAAAGGACAGATCCTGCCGCTGGATGTTCTCCACCAGCGCCATGACCGCCGAGTTGCGGGAACTGATCTCCAGAATGATACAGGGCACTGCCTGCATGCCGGCAAGCTTTGCCGCACGCAGCCGGCGCTCCCCCGCCACCAGTTCATAGCACCCCTCCCCACGCCGGACGGTGAGAGGCTGGAGAATGCCGTTCTGGGCGATGCTCTCCGCCAGCGACTGGATGTCCGCCGGATCGAATCCGGTGCGTGGCTGGTGGGGGTTGGGGACGATCTCGCTCACATCCACCTCCACAATACGGTTGATGGGCTTTTCCCGGGTAAACGTTAAAAATCCTGCCATAGTAACTTCCTTTCTCTGAAAAAGAATCTCTGGCAATCCCGCACAAAGCCGTCAGGCGGAATTGCTTTCCGTATCTTCTATTGTAGCAGATTTCAGAAATGGCTTCCAGAGAAAAAAAGTGCGGTTTTTCGGAAAAAGCGCCGTTTTTTCGGCAGGTTTCGCCGGACTTCCGAAAAAGCGGACGGCATTCTGCGGCACTTTTTCGGACATCCTGTCAGCTTCTGCGATATTTTCAGCCCAGCGGCTTCTGCTGGATCTGTTTGCTCCGGCGGGGGTACTTCTCCGGTGTCGGGCGGCACTTCTCCACCTGCACCAGACGGCGTGCGCCCGCCTGTTCCAGCGTATAGTCTGTCACCTGAACAGTTCCGCCGCCCAGTGTGACAATCGCCTGCTCCGCCGGTTCGACCGGTTCGGACGGGCCTTTCATGGCGGCGAACACGCCGCCCACCCGCACAAACGGCAGGCAGTATTCCGCCAGCACCGGCAGCGCTGCCACTGCACGTGCTGTGGCGAAGTCAAACTGTTCCCGCAGCTCCGGCTGTCTGGCAGCCTCCTCGGCTCTGGCGTGGATGCAGCGCACGTTCCCCAGCCCCAGCAGCTGTGCCGTCTGCTCCAGAAAGCGGACACGCTTTTGCAGGCTGTCCAGCAGGGTGAACTGCACGTCCGGACGCAGCACCGCCAGCACCATCGCCGGAAAGCCTGCGCCCGTTCCCACGTCGATGCAGGATGCACCTGTGGGCAGCTTCGCATGGCACAGCAGGGCTGCGCTGTCCAGAAAGTGCTTCGCCCAGACCTCCGCCGGCTCGGTGATCGCCGTGAGGTTCATCTTTTCATTGGTCTCCGCCAGCGTTTTCAGGTACGCCTGAAGCTGGCAGTACTGCTGTTCGTACAGGGGCATGCCTGCCGCCGCAAACAGCGCCTTAGCGCTCTCATATTCCATTATGCCTGCTCCTTTCCGCTGCTGTTCTCCCAGACCATGAGGACGGACACATCCGCCGGCGACACACCGGAGATCCGGCTCGCCTGTCCCAGATTCTGGGGACGGTGGGCGTTCAGCTTTTCCGCCGCCTCCAGCCGCAGTCCCCGAATGGCGGTATAGTCCAAGTCCTCCGGCAGCGCCAGATTTTCCAGCTTCCGCATGCGGGCGATCTGCGCCATCTGTTTTTCGATATAGCCGTCATACTTGATCTGGATTTCCACCTGCTCTCCGATGACCGCCGGCAGCGCCGGACGGGTAGGATCGTATGCTCTGAGTCCCTCGTAGCGCAGCTGGGGCCGGCGCACCAGATCTGCCACCTTACAGCCCGTGGAGAGGGGCGCAGTGCCCTGCGTCTCCAGATACCGGTTCAGCGCCGGCGAGGGGGCGAGGGTGGTCTTTTCCACCCGCTTTTTCTCCTGCGCCACCTGCCGGTACTTCTCCGTCATGGCGTCATAGCGCTCTTTGGAGATCAGCCCCAGCTCGTAGCCCATGGGCGTCAGCCGGAAGTCGGCGTTGTCCTGCCGGAGAATCAGCCGGTACTCGCTGCGGGAGGTCATCATACGGTAGGGGTCCTCGCAGCCCTTGGTCACCAGATCATCCACCAGCGTGCCGATGTAGGAGTCCGCACGGTCCATGACAAACGGCGTCTTGCCCTGCACCTTGCGTGCGGCGTTGATGCCTGCCACCAGTCCCTGCGCCGCAGCCTCCTCATAGCCGGAACTGCCGTTGAACTGTCCGGCGCCGTACAGACCGGAGATCTTCTTACACTCCAGCGTGGCACGCAGTTCTGTGGGGTCGACGCAGTCGTACTCGATGGCGTAGGCAGGGCGCATGATCTCCACGTGCTCCAGTCCCCGAATGGTGCGCAGAAACGCCAGCTGGACATCCTCCGGCAGAGAGGAGGACATGCCCTGCAAATAGTACTCCTCCGTCTGCAGGCCCATGGGCTCGACGAAGAGCTGGTGGCGGGGCTTGTCGGCGAAGCGCACGATCTTGGTTTCGATGGAGGGACAGTACCGTGGGCCGATGCCCTCGATCTGTCCGGAGAACAGGGGCGAACGGTGGAGGTTCTCCCGAATGATGCGGTGTGTCTCGCTGTTGGTGTAGGTGATATAGCAGGACACCTGATTGTGCATCTTTGCGGCATCTGAGGCAAAGGAGAACGGCACGATCTCTGCATCGCCGTCCTGCCGCTCCATGGCATCGAAGTCAATGCTGCGCCGGTGGACACGGCAGGGCGTTCCCGTCTTGAACCGGCGCATCCGCAGCCCCAGCGCCTGCAAGTCCCCGCCCAGCGCACGGCTGGGCAGGGCGGCATCCGGCCCGCTCTCATAGGACACCTGTCCCACGTGGATCCTGCCGTTGAGGTACGTTCCCGTGGCGATGACCACGGCGGAAACGGTATACTCCGCCCCCAGCGCCGTGACCACGCCGCAGACACGGCCGTCCTCCACGAGAACCTGCGCCACCTCTGCCTGCCTGATCTCCAGATTCTCCGTCTGTTCGCAGACGTGCTTCATGTAGTTGTGATACTGCACCCGATCCGCCTGCACCCGCAGGCTGTGGACTGCCGGCCCTTTGCCCTGATTGAGCATCCGGCTTTGCAGGAAGCAGGCATCGGCAGCCCGTCCCATTTCGCCGCCCAGCGCATCGATCTCCCGCACCAGATGCCCCTTGGCAGTTCCGCCGATGGACGGGTTGCAGGGCATGTTGGCGATCTGATCCAGCGAGATCGTAAAGAGCACCGTCCGGCAGCCCAGACGTGCCGAGGCAAGCGCTGCCTCCACGCCGGCGTGTCCTGCGCCCACGACGGCGACATCGTAATTTCCCATATGATACATCTTGAATCCTCTCCAAAAAAAGACGGGCCACTCATTTCAGCAGCCCGTCCCTGTTGTTTTTTGCACCGTCTGCGAAAACGCCGACAGGCTTATTTCATTTTCTCAGAACTCGATCTTGCCGTAGAGTCCGGCGTTCAGTTCATCCTCCGGCTTGGGCTTCTTATAGTCCCGCTCGAAGCTGGTCTTCATGGAGTCCATATCGCTGCGCTTGAAGTCCTCCGGCTTCCGCTCGGTGCGGTACGGGCGCTTTCCACCACGGCCGTGCTGTCCGCCGCTTCTGCCGCGTCCGCTGCTGCGCTTTCCGCCAACAGCAGCTACGACCACCTTCCGGTACGGGTCCTCTCCCACGCTGTGGGAGGTGACGCCCTCGATCTCGGAGATGCGGCTGTGAATGATGCGGCGTTCGTAGGGGTTCATGGGCTCCAGTGTGGTGGAGCGTCCGCTGCGCAGCACGCTGCGTGCGATCTTGTCCGCCAGCTGTTCCAGCGTCTTGCGGCGCTTTTCCCGATAGCCGTTGCTGTCCAGCAGCAGGCGGCAGTACTCCTCGCCGTCCCGGTTCACCAGAATGGAGGCCAGATACTGGATGGAGTCCAGCGTTTCCCCACGGCGGCCGATGATCGTACCGCTCTTGGTCTGGCTGCGCAGTTCCATGCGGATGCCGTTTTCGGTGCGCATGGTGGTGATGGCGATATCAATGCCCATAGCGTGGTAGATATCGGCGATATACTGCCGTGCACGCAGGAGGTTCTCAGACATCTCCTCGTCGGTGAGGATGGTTTCGATGGCAGCGGACTCCACGCCACGGGTGGCGGAGTCGTCCTGCGGGATCACGATCTCATCCACGGAGGTGATCGCCTCGGCCGCAGTGGCTTCTGCCGGTGCGGCTTCCTCTGTCTTTGCCTCCGGCTGTGCCGGAGCGGTTTCCGGCGCTGCTGCGGGGGCTGCGGGTTTCTCCGCCGGAACCGGTTCTGCCGGTGCGGCAGGTGCCGGCGCAGCAGCCGGTGTTTCCATCGCGTAGGCGGCCTCTACCACGTATTCCTCTTTCTTTCCAAGCCCCAAAAAGCCCTTCTTCGGTTTCTCCAGGATACGGAACACAATATAATCCACGGATACCCCAAACTTTTCAGATGCCATTTGCTTTGCTTCTTCTAATGTTTTTGCAGTAAAGCTCTCTTTCATCACTGTGTTCATCCCTTTCTTTTTCGCCTGTTTTGCAAGTCCCGCACCCTGCCGGACTCACCAAGACGGGCTCTGAGAGCTCGTGTTCATAGGCATCTATCTACGTCTTTTCGGCAAATTTTGTTGCATACTGCGTTAAAAATTCTTGCCATACGAAAGTATGCCTGCAAATTTTTGCCTTGTCTGCAAAAAAATTTGCTCGAAAATCCGCATATATTTCCTACGAACACAAGCTCTGAAAGTATGCTGCGCTTTCCGGCGTGCAGCCGGCGCAGCGCTTATGTTTCACTTCCCGAATCCGAATTGCCGGTGTCGTCATAGCTCTCGCCATACTTCTCCGCCATTCGTCTGCGGGCATCGTCCAGTACCTTCTTGTCGTACTTTGTGCGTTCCGCACGGGACATGTCCTTAGTCTCCTCTTCGTAGCGCTCGTGCATCTGCTGACCGACAGTTCCCTGCTGCTCCAGCATCCGCTGCATGAAAGTGCGCTTGCCTGCGGCGTACTTCTTCTGCATCTTCTTGTTCTCCTTCTCGCAGAGCTTTTCAATGCGCTCCGGCGTGAAGTAGAGGTTCAGTCCCACAGACTGCACCAGCGAGAAGAACGAAGAGCAGACCCAGTAGAAACCGACGCCGGCAGGAACGTTGAATGCGAACCATACCGAGAAGATCGGCATGATATAGAGCATGACGTTCATGCATCCCATCTTGGGAGCTGCGGGGTTGCGCTTCTTCTGGACGATCTGCATATAGACCGTGAGCACCAGCTGGAGCACGCCGGAGAGAACGGGGATCAGGAACAGGACAACTGCCGCATAGTTCCATGTCTCCGGCTTCCACGTCGGAATCGTTCCCAGGTTTACGCCGAACAGGCTGAACTTGTCATAGAACTCCGCCATCTTGTCGGAGAAGCTCGTTCCCGCCAGAACCGAGCCGAACGCATCGGGGTCGTTGTGATGTGCGGTGAGAACGATCAGCTCCTGACGGAGGCTGGTGCCCTGCTTGGCAAGCTCCGGATCGATGTTCTTTACCACGTTGTAGGCGTTGGAGATGAGGTCGCCGCCCATCTTCAGGATGTAGGACAGCGGCTTATAGACAACGTCCAAGATGCCGAACAGGATAAAGAACTGGAGGAACATGGGGAGGCAGGAAGCGCCGGGATTGACGTTCTCCTCCTGATACAGCTGCATCTGTGCCTCCTGCATCTTCTGGGGTTCGTCCTTGTACTTCTTCCGCAGCTTCTCCATCTTCGGATTCAGGCGCTGCATTTTTGCAGAGTTCATCTGCTGTTTATACGAGATGGGGAAGAGGATCAGCTTGGTAAAAATGGTGAACAGCAGGATTGCAAATGCGTAGTTGTCCACCCAGTCATAGATAAGGCGCATAATCCAGCCAAACGGCTTCCCGCACAGATCATATAAAAAATCCATTCGTTTTCATTAACCCTTTCTGTTGCGTAGTGTACGCCGGGGTTCTCGTCCTGCAAACAGGATGCGCGGCGGATCCAGATGCTCCGGCACCGGATCAATCCCGCCAGCGTTCCACGGGTTACAGCGCAGCAGCCGCCGCACGGCAAGGAACCCGCCCCGCAGTACGCCGTACCGCAGCAGGGCGGTTTTGGCGTAGGCGGAACAGGTGGGGTAAAACCGGCACACAGCCGGTGTCAGCCGGGAAATTTTCTGATATCCTCCAATCAGCCATGCCAGAAGATACCTCACGATTTTCCCCCCTCCGGCGGTGCAAACATGCGCCGAATCCGCTGCAGGCCGTTTCCGGCCAGATAGTCACGAAGCTGCGTCGAGCGGATGCCGTCGATGGCGGGAAGTGCCACGATCACAAGGTCAATGCCTGTGGGCAGCAGATGTTCCGTCTCCCGATATGCCTGGCGGATGATACGGCGGGCACGGTTGCGCTTGACGGCGCAGCCGACCTTCTTGCCGACTGTAATGCCAAGGCGGTTGTACTTGCGCCGGTTCTTCCGCACATAGAGGATCATATAAGGGGACACGATCTTTCTTCCACGCCGGTAGAGCTGTAAAAAATCCCGATTCTGGTTGAGAATTACCGTTTTTTGCATGGCATGCACTCCAACTTTGCTGTGAGCCTTGGACAGCCGGAGGCAAAGCCCCGCTGCACAAAGCTCCCGAGATGATTTCAGCATCCGCCGGCATACCGGCAAATGCTCCGGACGGTGCAGCGGTTTCGCTGCCCCATCCATTCCGATGAGAGCCTGTCCGCAGATGGCGCCGCCGTACACGGCGAGGTAGGTGAAGGGTTCGTGTACGGCGGCATCCGGACGGCTTTTGGCAAAGCACACGAAAGGCAGCCCCGCACAAAGCACGCCCTGAGGGGCTTTACACGTAATCTGACGGCGCATCTTACGCACAAGCTTTGGGCGGTGCTGCCAAAAGAAAAGCGTATCCGAATCCCGCGGCCCGATGCCGACCGTACAGACTCACGGTTACCTGCATGCCTGCCGGTAAACAGCTTGTCGAATCGGCATTTCGGGCGATGCGGAATTCAGATACGCATGTCGAAAAAACAAAAGACCACAAACGAGTGGCGTTGTGGTCCGACTTCGATCAGTGGCTCAGTCTTGCTCTGCCGCGTGCTCTTCTGCGAGCTAAAACCTTTCTACCGTTCGCAGTGGCCATTCTCTTACGGAAGCCATGCACCTTTTTCCGATGAATCTTCTTCGGCTGATATGTTCTTTTCACAGTCGTTACCTCCTCTCTTTTTTCCGGCGGAAAATCCTCCGCACAGGCTGCTGGATTCCTACGAGGCAGCCCGCACGAATCCATTTACAATATATTATACTGCATCCCCCCGCATTTGTCAAGGATTTTTTGCAAAAAAATTTTCCGCAGGCGTTTTCCACAGAAATTGCGGAAAACCGCCGGAATTGCGTGGCGTTTGCGCTGCCGGGCTTTCCACAGTTTCCACATCCGCCCCATCCGGGGATTCTCTGCGGAAATTTCAGAGAAAAATCATAGTTTTCCACAAGAGAGGGGTTGATTTTCAACAGCGTTTATGGTATACTATTATATTATGGACTGTTGAAAATCTGGGCGGCACCGCAGAAGGTCTGTGCGGTGTTGCCCTTGTATTTCCAGCGCACCCCAGCAAACACGGAGTCTGCCGGCATTCTGGCACTGTCATTTTCTCCGGCCGGCTTTTCAATACAAGGAGGATTCTACCACTATGAACTCATTTCAAGAAGTCTTTTCCAGCGTCAAGCAGTACTGCCGGGAACAGGGCATTCCGGACGTTGCCGTTAACCTCTGGATCAACGCCCTCACCCCTGTCCAGCTGGACGGCAGCACGGCGGTCTTTACCGTGCAGTCATCCTTCCAGCGTGCCGTTGTGCTGGGCAACTACGAGGCCCTGCTCAAAGAGGCATTTTTCAATATTCTGGGCTTTGACGTGACACTGGACATTCAGGTAAAAGACGAGCCTGCTTCGCCGGCACCGGACGAGGAGCGGCCTGCGCCGGATTTTGACGACATCGCACGCCGCCACGAAGAGCTGGAACACACCTTCGAGGGCGCAAACTATGAATACACCTTCGATACCTTCATCGTGGGCGGCTCCAACGAGTTCGCCTACGCTGCCTGCACCGCCGTGGCAAAAGAGCCGGGCGTGAACTACAACCCCCTGTTCATCTACGGCCCCTCCGGTCTGGGCAAGACCCACCTGATGCACGCCATCGCCAATGAGGTCTGCAAGAATCATCCGGAGTACAAGATCATCTACGTCACCAGCGAGGAATTCGGCAACGACTTCATCTCCAGCATCAACGACAAGAACACCGCACAGTTCCACGACAAGTACCGCAAC
Organism: Ruminococcus sp. CAG:330; assembly: GCF_000437175.1. Lineage (NCBI taxonomy): Bacteria > Bacillati > Bacillota > Clostridia > Eubacteriales > Oscillospiraceae > Ruminococcus > Ruminococcus sp. CAG:330. The sequence continues at coordinate 11,456 of NZ_FR898055.1, forward strand.
GCCGACGTTCTGCTCATCGACGACATCCAGTTCTTCACCGGCAAGGAGCGGATGCAGGAGGAGTTCTTCCACACCTTCAACAAGCTGCACGCCGAGGGCAAGCAGATCGTCATCACCTCGGACAAGCCGCCCAGAGAGCTGAAAACACTGGAAGACCGGATCCGCAACCGCTTTGAGTGGGGACTCATCACCGACATCTCCACGCCGGACTTCGAGACCAGAATCGCCATCATCCGCCGCAAGGCAGAGCTTCTCGACCTGTACATTCCGGACGACGTGGCAGAGTTCATCGCCAACCGGCTCAAGACCAACATCCGTCAGCTGGAGGGCGCTGTCAAGAAGCTGAAAGCGCTGAAGCATCTGGCTGGCTCCGCACCGTCCATCTCCATGGCGCAGAGCGTCATCAAGGACATCCTCAGCGATGACCAGCCGGTGCCCATCACCGTGGAAAAGATCATTGCAGAGGTTGCCGATGTGTACGGCGTTTCGCCGGAGGATATCCGTAGTAGCAAGCGCTCCAGTCAGATCTCCACGGCACGCAAGGTTGCCATCTATGTCATGCGGGAGATCACCCAGATGCCCCTTCAGGCCATCGGGACGGAGTTCAACGGCAGAGATCACTCCACCATCGTGTACTCCATCAGCAACATTGAGACGGCAATGAAACACGATGAGCATCTGAAACAGCTGGTGGAGGATATTATCAAAAATATCCGGAGTAAGAGCAGACCGTAACAGAACACAAAACCCATCGTGCAGGGACAAAAACGCACCGCATCCGTGTGACCCGATCAGGCTGATCCAACTGAGCGCAGTTGGCGAGGTGT
>NZ_FR898056.1:0-14752 GCF_000437175.1 Ruminococcus sp. CAG:330
CAGAAAGGAAGCAAATTCATGAGTACAGAAATCACAAATCATCCGAATCCTTCACCGGAAGTGCCGCAGGAGACCAATCGCCTTCCGGTTGTTGCAATGCGTGGCGTTGTTGTGTTTCCTGGAATGACCATTCATTTTGACTTGGTACGAGAAACATTTCTCCATGCGCTTCGTGCCGGCATGGGAAAGGATCGCCGTGTCATCTTAGTGGCACAAAAAGACGCCATTGTGGAAGATCCCAAACCGGAGGACTTCTACACCGTTGGCGTAATTGCCGATCTTCGGCAGGTAATGCGGACACCCAGCGGTGTCACACGGGTTCTGGCAGAGGGAAAGACCAGAATTTCCGTATCCGATTTTCAGAAAGAGGCGGACGATTACTGGACTGCAGCTTACGACACCTTGGAGGAAATTGAGATTTCTCCAGAAGAAAAAAACGAAGAAGAGGCACTGGGGCGGTGCATCAAGGCATCGTTCCAGCGCTATGCGGAGCTTCTGCCGCAGGCACCGGAGGAGATGGCTGCTGCCATTTTCTGCGAAAAGGACATCAAAAAACTGTTTGAACAGATCGTCTTTAATCTGGCGTATGACTACACAGAAAAGCAGCTTCTGCTGGAAGAAAACAGCTGGCTGGAGCGTCTGCGGAAGCTATATCAGCTCATGACCGACGAGCTGGATATTCTCACATTGGAACGCCAGATTCAGGCGGAGACGCAGGAGAGCATCGACACCTCACAGCGGGACTACTACCTGCGGGAACAGCAGCGTCTGATTGCTGAAAAGCTGGGAGATCGGGAAGACCCCGAGGCGGAGATGGAAACGTATCTGGAACAGATCCAGAAGCTTCCGCTGGATGAACAAAACCGAAAAAAACTGGCAAAAGAGGCGGAGCGTCTTTCCGGCATTCCGCAGGGCGCACAGGAGGCGTTTGTCATTCGCAGCTATCTGGACACCGTGCTCTCGCTGCCGTGGAATAAGTCCAGCAAGTGCAAGGTGAATCTGGAAAAGGCAGCCAACGTGCTGAACCGGGATCACTATGGCCTGCAAAAGGTCAAGGAGCGAATTCTGGAGAGCTTCGCCGTCCGTGCGCTGAATCCGGATGCGCAGGGACAGATCCTCTGCTTCGTCGGTCCTCCCGGCGTGGGCAAAACCTCCATTGGCAAGTCCATTGCCAAAGCGCTGGGGCGCAAGTACGAGCGCATCTCGCTGGGCGGTGTGCGGGACGAATCGGACATCCGCGGACATCGCAAGACATACGTCGGCTCCATGCCCGGCAGAATGATCGGCGCAATGATTCACGCCGGCACCAGCAACCCTCTTATTCTGCTGGACGAAGTGGACAAGATGGGCAATGATTTTCACGGCGACCCCTCCGCTGCCATGCTGGAGGTGCTGGACAGCGAGCAGAACAAGACGTTCACCGACCACTATATCGAGGTTCCGTTCGATCTGAGCCACGTTCTGTTTCTGGCAACCGCCAACACACTGGATACCATTCCGGCACCGCTGCTGGATCGTATGGAAATCGTGGAGCTTGGCAGCTATACCAGAGAGGAAAAGTTCCATATTGCCAAGGAACACCTGCTGAAAAAGCAGCTGAAGAAAAACGGGTTAAAGGGCACGCAGTGCCGGATTCCGGACGAGGTGCTTTATGCTCTCATTGACAGCTACACCAGAGAGGCAGGCGTTCGTGAACTGGAACGCACCATCGGCACGCTCTGCCGAAAAGCAGCGAAGAAAATCGTGGAGGGCGACTGCAAAAAGGTCACATTCTCCGCTGACACGCTGCCGGAATATCTGGGACCGCAAAAATTCCGGCCGGATCTTCAGAGCCACGAGGACGCAGTCGGCGTGGTCAACGGTCTGGCGTGGACTTCCGTGGGCGGTGTTCTGATGCCCATGGAGGTGCTGGCAATGCCCGGCAAGGGACAGGTGGAGTGCACCGGTTCTCTGGGCGATGTGATGCGGGAGAGCGCGAAAATCGCAGTCAGCTATGTGCGCAGCGTCGCAGCCAGGTATGACATCCCCGAGGACTTTTACACCAAGTACGACCTGCACATCCATGCACCGGAAGGTGCTGTCCCCAAGGACGGTCCCTCTGCCGGTGTGACTATGACCACGGCGCTGGTGTCTGCCCTGTCCGGAAGGCCAGTGCGTGGCGATGTGGCAATGACGGGCGAAATCACTCTGCACGGCAAGGTGCTCCCTATCGGCGGTCTGCGGGAAAAGACGATGGCTGCTTATAAAGCAGGTATGCACACCGTTCTGATTCCGGAGGAGAATGTGCCGGATCTGGAAGAGGTTGATCCCGTGGTGCGGGAGCACGTCCGGTTTGTTCCGGCAAAGACCCTGGACACGGTTCTGGAAACGGCGCTCTGTCCCAAGGGTGACACGGAAAGTACCGTGATTTCCAGCACAATTCTACCGACCCCCACGGCTTGTCCGGTCTAACAGCGGTTCGGTATCAAGGAGGAAGATATGCAGTTTCAACAGGCAAAATTTGTAGCGTCTTACGGCACTTATGCGCAGATTCCGCCATGCGATTCCATCGAGGTGGCGTTTGCAGGCCGTTCCAATGTGGGCAAATCCACGCTAATTAACCGCATCTTTCAGAGAAAGGCGCTGGCACGTGTCAGCTCCGTTCCCGGCAAAACCGCAACCATCAACTTCTATCGGGTAGACCCGCTGACTGTGGTCGACCTTCCGGGATACGGCTATGCCAAGGTTGCCAAGTCGGAAAAAGAGCGGTGGTCAGGACTGATCTCCGGCTATCTGGCAGCAGATCGTGATCTGCGCCTGATTCTGCTGCTGATCGACATGCGGCACAAGCCCTCGAAGGACGATTTACAGATGATCGAATTTCTGGTGGAGGCGGAGCTGCCGTTTCTGATTGTACTGACCAAGGCGGACAAGCTGAACAAGACAGAACGTGCCAAGCGTATGGAGGCATTTCAGACGGAAATTCCATATTTCTCACAGATTCATATCATCCCCTTTTCTGCGGTAACACGGGAAGGCGTGGAGGATGTGCAGGCAGTTTTGGAAGAAATTGCCGCAGACAGCGAGGATTCCGAACCGGAAGATGACGCATCTGCGCAGTGATTTCCACAAGCGCCAAAGCAAACGAAAGAGAGGAAAAAGAAATGTTTGTATCTGACAATTTGGGCGTAAACGCTCAGGGCAATCTGACCATCGGCGGTGTGGATACCGTCGCACTGGCAAAAAAGTACGGAACCCCGCTCTATGTCATGGATGAGGACATGATCCGGCGGGATTGCCGTATCTTCCGCAAGAGCATGGAGACCTACTATGACGGACAGGGACTGGTTTGCTATGCCAGCAAGGCGTTTTCCTGCAAGGAGATCTACCGTGTGATGCAGTCGGAACAAATGGGAATCGACGTGGTTTCCGGCGGTGAACTGTACACCGCCGTACAGGCTGGCTTTGATGTAAAAAACGCCTGCTTCCACGGCAACAACAAAACCACCGAAGAACTGAACATGGCGCTGGATTATGGCGTTGGCAGAATCGTAGTGGACAACATCTACGAGATGGAACAGCTCAACCGGCTGGCTGAGGAAAAGCATCTGGTTGCCCCTATTCTGCTCCGCATCAAGCCCGGCGTTGACGCACACACCCACAACTTCATCCGCACCGGTCAGATCGACAGCAAGTTCGGTTTCGCACTGGAAACCGGCGAGGCATACGAGGCAGTTCAGAAGGCAATCTCCTATCCGAACCTCCAGCTGCGCGGTCTGCACTGCCACATCGGTTCGCAGATTCTGGATACACAGGGCTTCACCGCAGCAGCAGAAGTGATGATGGAATTCCTCGAAAAGCTGAAGAAGGAACTGGGCTTCGAGGCAGAGGATCTGAACCTGGGCGGCGGATTCGGCATTCGCTACACAGAGGCTGACGATCCCCTCCCCTATGACGCTTACATGGAGGCGGTAGCAAAAGTCATCAACGGCTTCTGTGAGACCCACGATGTAAAGCGCCCGTTCATTCTCATCGAGCCGGGCCGTTCCATCGCTGCACCGGCAGGCATTACGCTGTACACCGTCGGCGGCATCAAGGTCATTCCCAACATCCGCACCTACGTTTCCATTGACGGCGGTATGTGTGACAACCCCCGTTACATCCTGTACCAGTCTGCTTATGACGCACTGGTTGCAAACAAGGCGGCTCAGCCCAAGACCGAAAAGGTCACCATCGCCGGAAAGTGCTGCGAGAGCGGCGACCTCATCGGCGAGAACATGCCCATCCAGCATTGCGAAGTCGGTGACACCATTGCCGTTTGCGCAACCGGCGCATACAACTACTCCATGTCCTCCAACTACAACCGTCTGCAAAAGCCTGCTGTTGTCTTTGTCAAGGACGGCACAGACCGTATCGTGGTAAAGCGTGAGACACTGGACGATCTGGTTCGGAACGACATCTAACATTCTGTTTGTTTTTCAACTAAAATTGCAAGAAGCCCTTTCGCTTTTCGAGAGGGCTTCTTTTTTTGCGACAAAAACATCCGCCCCGAAATCCTCGGAACGGATGTTTGCTTATTTCTATATTTTCCGGATAAACGCTTACAGGTGCATTACACGGTCACGAATTTCCTGTGTGCGTCCCTGATTCCAGAACTGTGTTCCGATATAACCGCAGGTGCGGCGTGCTACATTCATCTTGTCCTGATCCCGATTGCCGCAGTTGGGGCACTCCCAGATCAGCTTACCGTCGTCCTCAACGATCTGAATCTCTCCGTCGTAGCCGCACACCTGACAGTAATCGCTCTTGGTGTTCAGCTCGGCGTACATGATGTGGTCATAGATGTGCTGCATTACGGCGATAACTGCCGGAATGTTGTTCTGCATATTTGGCACTTCCACGTAGCTGATGGCTCCGCCCGGCGACAGCTCCTGAAACTGTGCTTCGAAGGACAGCTTCTGGAATGCATCAATCGGCTCGGTCACGTGAACGTGATAGCTGTTGGTGATATAGTTCTTGTCTGTCACATCGGGAATCAAACCGAACCGCTCCTGCAGACAGCGGGCAAACTTATAAGTGGTGGACTCCAGCGGCGTTCCGTACAGGCTGAAATCAATGTTGGTTTCCTTTGCCCAGCGCTTGCAGGTATCGTTCAGATGACGCATCACTTGCAGGGCAAACGGTGTTGCCTCCGGATCAGTGTGGGATTTGCCGGTCATGTAACGTGTGCACTCACAGAGTCCGGCATATCCCAGCGAGAGGGTGGAGTAACCGCCGTACAGCAGCTTGTCAATGGTCTCGCCCTTTTTCAGCCGTGCCAGTGCGCCATACTGCCATAGAATCGGCGCCACATCTGAGGGAGTCCCTTTCAGGCGGTTGTGACGGCACATCAGTGCACGCTTGCACAATTCCAGACGCTCGTCAAAGATCTCCCAGAAGCGCTTCTCATCCCGTTCTGAGGAGCATGCGATGTCCACCAGATTCAGCGTTACCACGCCCTGATTGAATCTGCCGTAGAATTTGTAGCGGTCGTTCTCGTCCTTGTAGACTGTCAGGAACGAACGGCAGCCCANCAGGAACGAACGGCAGCCCATGCAGGTATAGCAGTTGCCCTCTTTCAGAGACTTCATGATCTTCTCGGAGATATAGTCCGGCACCATGCGCTTTGCAGTGCACTCCGCTGCCAGCTTGGTCAGATAGAAGTACGGTGTGCCCTCCCGAATGTTATTCTCCTCCAGCACATAGATCAGCTTGGGGAATGCCGGCGTAATAAAGACGCCCTTTTCGTTCTTCACACCCTGAATCCGCTGGCGCAGCATCTCCTCGATAATCAGCGCCAGATCGTCTCGTGTCTGTCCCTCCGGCACTTCATTCAGATACATGAAAACCGTGACGAACGGCGCTTGTCCGTTGGTGGTCATCAGGGTGATGACCTGATACTGGATCATCTGCACGCCTTGAATGATCTCATTGCGCACCCGCATTTCTGCCACGCTGTTGACAGTCTCCTCGTCTGTCTCCTTACCAAGGCGCTCGTACTCCCGACGGACATCCCGCCGGAACTTTTCCCGGCTCACCTGAACAAACGGTGCCAGATGGGAGAGCGTGATGCTCTGTCCGCCGTACTGGGAGCTGGCGATCTGGGCAATGATCTGCGTGGAAATATTGCACGCTGTGGAGAAACTGTGGGGCTTTTCGATCATGGTCTCACTGATGACCGTGCCGTTTTGCAGCATGTCCTCCAGATTGACCAGACAGCAGTTGTGCATGTGCTGTGCGAAGTAGTCCGCATCATGGAAGTGGATGATACCGGCATTGTGCGCCTCGGTGATATCGTGGGGCAGCAGGAACCGTGCGGTAATGTCCTTGCTGACTTCACCTGCCATGTAGTCCCGCTGTACGCTGTTGACCACCGGATTCTTGTTGGAGTTCTCCTGCTTTACTTCTTCGTTTTCAAAATTCAGCAAGCTGAGAATCTTCCGGTCTGTGGTATTGGACTGGCGCTGTAAGCCACGCTCATAGCGATAGGTGATATAGTTCTTCGCCATGAGGTAAGCGCCATGCTGCATGATCTCCACTTCGACCCAGTCCTGAATCGTTTCCACATCTACTGCACGGTGGATGCTCTCGCAACGCCGTTCAATCTCCTGTGCGATCTCCTCGATCTGCGCCGGTGTGAGCTGCTCGGATTCCACCACAGTGATATTTGCCTTGCTGATTGCAGCAATGATTTTAGAACGGTCAAAAACATCCTCTTTTCCGCTTCGTTTTATGATTTTCAAAGCCGACTCCTCCTCTTATCCAACAGGCTGTTTTTTCCGATAAAGATTCCCTGTGCAGATTAGAAGCAAAGTTCAGATGTGGCCTTCTCGTTGTACAGGTTTCATTCTTCAGCTTGCGTGTTTCTTCTTTCAAAATAGTTGCAAGTATTATTATAGCCCATGCCTCCGGCACTGTCAAGCAAACTTATTATGGATGTGTTTTGGAACACAACAAATGGTATGCCGAGCCTTCTGTAAACACTATATCTTGTATATCACCGAGATTTTCCCGAAAAAAACCACAACCATTGGTGGCGACAAAACCCGAAAAAAATGAATGTCAACCGTCCGAAATCGCACGCCAAAATGCATTGTTTTTTCGCACATGGCGAAAGCAAAAAAGACTTGTTTTTACAAATTTTTTCCTTTGTTTTTTCGGGAAAGCAACATGCTCAGTCGCCGTGTTTTTCCCGCAGATACAGGATTCGCTGGTTGGCAGAGCCGCGGAAATTCAGCGTCAGGGACTTCTCCGCCTCTATGAACGGGCCGTCTACTAAGACATCGATTTCCGCCAAGAGCGCATCTGTCACCTCACAGCGATAGGGGCTGTCCGCCAGCAGTTCGGACTCCAGAACGCATCCCGTATAGCACCAAATATCCTTGGCTTCTCCGAATTTCGCACGGACGGCTTTCACCAGCGGAAGCAACTCCCGCTGGTTCTCCGGCTCCATAGGTTCTCCGCCCAGCAGCGTCAGCCCCTGAATATAGGACGGCTCCAGCATCTTCAGAATCTGCTGTGTGGTCTCCTCCGTGTATGGCTGCCCATACCGGAACGCCCATGTTTCCGGATTGAAACAATTCTGGCAGCGGTGCCGGCATCCCGACACGAACAGGGAGACACGAACTCCCAGTCCGTTTGCAATGTCACACGGTTTGATTGCACCATAATGCATAACGATCAGCTCCTTACCGGTTATTTACCGACTCCGGATAGAGGTCGTGGTGTGTCAGGCGCTCCCACGCAACCTGTTCCCACTTTGTCCCCGGCTTTCCGTAGTTGCAGTACGGGTCGATGGAAATTCCGCCACGGGGCAGGAATTTTCCCCAGACCTCGATATACGCCGGATCCATCAGTTTGATCAGATCGTTCATAATGATGTTCACGCAGTCCTCATGGAAATCACCACGGTTGCGGAAGCTGAACAGATACAGCTTCAGCGACTTGCTCTCCACCATGCGCTCTCTGGGAACGTAGGAGATGTAGAGGGTTGCGAAGTCCGGCTGTCCGGTAATGGGACACAAGCTGGTGAACTCCGGACAATTGAACTTGACGAAGTAATCCCGATCCGGATGCTTGTTCGGAAATGTCTCCAGCATTTCCGGTGCATAGTCTGTGGGGTACTGGGTGTGCTGATTGCCCAGCAGGGAAATATCTCCCGTTTCCTGGTTGCTTCTTCCCGATGCCATTTTATTCTGCTCCTTTCAATGCCGGATCCGGCACGCCATTAGCGGCAAACGCAGCCGCACGGTCACGGCATGTACCGCAGACGCCACAAGGGGTTTCGCCGCCCTCGTAGCAGCTCCATGTCAGTTCATAAGGCACGTGCAGTTCCAGACCTCTCTTCACAACATCTGCCTTTGTCCACTGGACAAAAGGCGCTTCAATGCGCAGCTGTTCCCCGCTGCCGAGGAAAATCGCCTGATTCATTGCCTGATTGAATGCATCGCTGCAATCCGGATAGGCGTTGCCGGCAGCGTCATCGCTGTGTGCGCCATAGAAGATGACCTCACAGCCGTAAGACAGGGCAATACTTGCTGCCGATGCCAGAAACAAACCGTTCCGGAACGGCACATAGGTGGAAACCGGTTTTCCGTTGGTGTGGGACAGCTGCTCCGCATAGCTCTCCTGCGGAATCTCCTCAGTGGATCCCGTCAGCAGCGAACAGTTGGAGTTGGCAAAAATAATGGACAAATCCAGCTGCTTCCAAGTTACGCCGTAGTAAGCGGCAATTTTTCCGGCTGCCTCAATCTCTTTCTGATGCTTCTGTCCGTAGGAAATAGACAGTGCCAGAACCTCGTCTGCACCGTATCGATCTACTGCGATGCCAAGGCAGGTCGTGCTGTCTACGCCACCGCTAAACAAAACCATTGCTTTCATAATCGTATGCTTCCTTTCTCAAAGTAACCCTTGCAGCGCCGCATCGGTACGGAACGCACCGCAAAACGTCTTGGTCGTCGTCTGCGAAGAGACGTTCCGAATGCCACGTGCGGTCATGCAGCTATGGGAGCCGGTAATCAAGACGCCTACATCCGGTGTGCCGGCAGCCTCCATAATGATCTCCGCAATGTCTTTCCCAAGACGCTCCTGAATTTGCAGGCGTTTGGATGCCATATCACAGATGCGTGCCACCTTGCTGAGTCCGAGAACTCGTCCATGGGGCACATACGCCACATTAACTTTCATGTCATACATCAGTGCCATGTGATGCTCGCAGTAGCTGAACACACTGATATCTTTTACCACTACCGCAGTCTGGGCATCGTCGTTGGTGTCCTCGGCGAAGGTCTTTCCGAACATCTGCGCAATCTCATGGTTAGAGAGCGCAATTCCGGCAAAGATCTCCTCGTACATCCGTGCGACACGCTGCGGTGTCTCCCGCAGCCCCTCACGATCCGGATCCTCGCCGATCGCCTCCAGAATTCCACGCACATGGCGTTCAATTGCTTTCGTATCCATTCTGATTTCCCTTTCTCTATACTCCACGTTTCTGCGGATCCCAGATATATTTGTGCAGCTGCAATTGCAGCCGAACACGGTTGAGATTCCGTTCTTTCATGAAGTCCACGATCTCCGCCGGCTGGATGCTGCCAAACACCGGACTAAAGTACACGGGGCAGCGTGCCGTCAGACCATGTTCCGTGACAACCTCCACAGCACGTTCCAAATCGCTCCGGCTTCCCACCACAAATTTCACGCTGTCGTTCATGGTCAGACAGGCGAAGTTCTCCGGCAGCATATGGGATTCCATTCCGCTGCACGACAGCTTATAGTCCATGGTGAAGCTGGGACGGAACGCCAGCGAGGTAAACGGTGCAAGCGGTACGCTTCCGTTGGTTTCGATCTCCACGTGATACCCCAGCGCACAGAGCACCGTAATCAGTTCCGCAATGTCCGGCTGGAGCAGCGGTTCGCCGCCGGTCAGGGTGATGTTATGCACGCCCTCCTGCTGTGCGAGCTGCACCAGCTGTTCCACAGTGCGCTGTTCGGTGGGGACAGTGTCCGTGTTTGCCCACTTAGTATCGCAGAAGCTGCACGCCAGATTGCAGCCCTGAAACCGCAGGAACAGCGCCAGTTCTCCGGCGTGAGGTCCCTCCCCATTGATGCTCACAAATGTTTCTACCACTGAAAATGTTCCCATGATCACACCTCGTAGGACGCACAGTTATCCGGCGTTTCGTAGACGGTCACACGGTGAACCGGCATTCCCTGTTCCTGCAACTTCTGGTAAAAATGCTTGGCAAATTCCTCAGCCGTGGGACGGAACGGCACGGCAATCAGATGGAATCCCTCCGCCAGAAGCGCCTCCACTGTCGTGGAGTGCAGGGAATGTTCCTCGTAGATCAGAGCGTGGTCATAACATGCTGCCAGTTCCCGCAGGGCGTGCTTGAGGTCGCCGAAATCCAGCACCATGCCACGCATCTGCCCTGCTTCCTGAAGCGTTTCCTTGCCGACGAGAACTTCTATCGTCCAGCGGTGGCCGTGCAGGTTGGAGCACTTGCCCTGATAGCCGGACAGAAAATGAGCGCTGTCAAAAGCTGCCGATGTTTTTAAGTAATACATAATGTTTTCACCTCAAAAAAATGCAGCCGTTTGGTCAAAACGGCTGCATCCAATCTATCAGATTTTAAAATCCGGTTTTATTGGAATGCCCTAGTTTTGTTTAGCGACAGGATGGTGCAAGCGAACTGTCGTGTTGTGTCTTATTATAGCACAACTTGCGGGAACTGTCAAGCATTTTCTTCCGGCGGAACATAGGTCGGCGCATTCTTCGGGCTCTGCCCCTTGATAACCGTGTGGTAATACTGATAGGTCATGGGGAACGCATCCTCCCGTGTCACATCGCAATCCAGCACTTTCCCCAGAAAGATGGTGTGCGTGCCGGCATCCATGGTCTGTACCACTTCACAGGTGATCCACGCCATTGCCACTCTCGGAACCGGCATGCCGTCCTGCATCTGGTACAGGATTTCGGCAAACTTATTGATATCCCGACCGGAACGGTAGCCGAAGCCACCGATCAGGGACGGCTCCACATCCGTGGGAAGCACGGCAACGGCAAACTTGCCCGCCTGCACCACGGCATCGTGGGTGGCGTTGTCATGATTCAGGCTGACGGCGATTTGCGCCGGCGCAGAGGTGATCTGCATCGCACTGTTTGCCACGCATCCGGCAAGCTGGTTGCCGTTCGCTGTCGTGACGAGATACACGCCATAGGACAATTTCTGCAAAGCCTTTCGATTCATACTCCAAGCTCCTTTCCGGCACTCCTTATGCCTCCGGTCCCAGCTGGTTGATGAGGTGTACCAAGAACTGCAGGAGCATCATGGAATCATCTGCAGTTACAGTGCCGTTGCCATTGCAGTCTGCGTTCTTGTTTGCAAGCTCGTTCAGAGAAACCACGCCGGCAACTGCCTTATTCAGCAGGACAGCGTCTGCAAGGTCAATGTCGCCATCCAGATTGACATCGCCGTAGAACAAGGTCGGGTCAACAGAACCGCCGTTGGTCGTGCTGGTGGTAGTTTCTGTGGTGGTGGATTCAGTCGTTGTGCTCTCTGTGGTGGTTTCCGAAGACGAAGTGGTCGTTGTGGTGGACTCCTCGGTAGTTGTGGTAGTCGTGGATTCTGTGGTTGTCGTCGTGGTTTCCTCTGTTGTGGTGGTAGTTTCTCCAATTACGGTGATGTCCTGCGTCAGTACCTGTGCACCGCACGTTGCAGTCAGGATGACGCTTCCTGCTTTCTTTGCGGTCAGAGTTGCAGAAAGTCCGCTTCCGCTGACTTCCAGAACGTCCGGATCAGAAGAGGTAAAGATGTAGTCATTTCCACCAATGTAGTGCTGAATTATTGCCTCGGCAGTTTCGCCGACAGTCATGGTATCCGGTACGATCTTCCAGGTGTCCTCCGGCTCCGGAATAACCGAGCTCCCGCCGTAATCAAAGACATAGTCGCTCTTGATTTCGCTTGCGCTGGCAATGGTTGCATCTGCCTTGTCTGCGGAACCGCCGTAAACGCTGTAAAGTCCGGCAGCAGCCAGTGCGAAGCAGCCGTTGTAGTCCAGTGCCGGCTCGGTGCAGCTGTAGCTGTCGGTGTTGTCGTCATAAGAACCGTTGGCATCCGGACCGCCGACCAATGCACCGTAGAGTGTATATGTCATGGTATCCTTATTCGGATTGGCAGCTCTGTGATGAATGTGCTGCGGCCAGGTATCTCCGCATCCCAGCAGGTAGGTGCGGTTTGCAGAGTTTGCACCCAGCAGAGTATCCATCTGACTCTTAGCGTACTCATTATAGGTAGAAGAGCCGCTGTATTTTGCATAGGTCAGTGCGTACATCTGCCATGCGCAGTTGTAACGGGAACCGCCCCATCCGCCAATCGGAAAGTACTGTGTCTTATTGCTGATGAGCTTGTCCATCTCAAAAACCAGTTCATTGCCATAGCTTTCACGTCCCTGTGAATACAGGAGTGCTGCATAGCCGCCCCATACCTTATCCCAGGAATATACCCAGTAGTCATACTGATTCCCCTCATATACGCCCTGCGAAACAGAGATCGGGCGATAGGAATCCGGCAGCTTTCCGCCGTTGTTGGCGATTGCGCACCAGAGATCTGCCCATGCCACGTCATCGTTCTGGCTGCCAGATGCATAGAATGAGCCAATACCATCATAACTTGCAGAAGGATACTTTGCAGCGAAGTCCTTCAATGCGTTGGCATACTTCAGGCACTTCTGCGCATACTCCGGATTCTTGCTCTGGAATGCCAGTGAGGTCGAAGCCAGCGCTGCTGCCATTTCGCCGGCAGCATCTGCGGACGGATGCGAGGCATCTGCCCAGTAAGTCGGACGATTCATGGTCTGCCCTTCCGGCGCTGTCCAGATGCCGTGATCCTGACCGCCGTCACCGACCATATAACAGAACGTGATGACATTGTCGCTGCTGTCCAGATAGGTCACTTTCATCATATAATCGCACATTTCTTTCAGAATGTACAGCAGGTGATCCTCGCAGCCCGTTTCGATGTATGCCTTCGGGTTCTCAAAGTAGGACCATGCCAGTGATGCGGTGGAAAATCCCATGGTTACAGAGAATTTCAAGTGGTCGCCGGCATCGTGGTAACCGCCGGAAACATCTACAGTATCGCTTCCGCCGTTGGCCGCCTTGATGGCAGCCAGCGAAGCAGACGAGAGTCCTTCGGCATTGCTCAGAGATGCCTCTCCATCGTAGGTGTGGCAGGCGCCACGCCATGTCAGACAGTTGTTCTCGGCATCCGGCCCGCACTGGTTGGCATCATAAAAATAGAGGGACATCTTCAGGGCATCGCCATAGGAAAACGTGGCATCTGCCGAAGCGCTCCACCCGGACAGTGCGGAAACCGTCCCGGTCATTGCCAGCGTTCCTGCCGAGAGGATCGCTGCCATTCGTTTCTTCCAATTCTTCATGTTGAATGCACTCCTTATCATGATCATGTTGCTTTTCCATTCCATTGTACAATCCGCACAAGCCGGCTGCACAAGCTGTTGATAAATTTATCATACCATAAATTCGGCAGTTTGTCAAGAATTTTTGCGATTTCAGGTGCAAAAAATGGGTAAAAAGCAGCATCCCCTGCTGATGCAGGAAATGCCGCTCTTCTTTAACCGATCATTCATGCTTGTCCGAAAACTTTCAGGATGCTACTGCAGTGCGGGTTCCCAGCAGATTCCGCAGCGCTGTGATGCTGCTGCTCTGTACCCGTGCAATGGGCACATTATTTTTCTTGGCTGCCTTGACAGCACCCTGCACCATCTTGTGGGAAACGGTCTGGGTAAACAGGATCATCAGATCCGGCGAGCCGATCTTCTTTTCGATCGGACCGGTTTCTTTCGGAAACACTTTGGCATCGTAGCCGTGGGCTGCACAAACGTCTGCATACTGACGGCTCATTCTCTCGTTTCCGCCGATAATTACAACACTCATCGTAATTCACCTCTCTGTTGTTGTGACATCCTGCCCATTTCGTTCCGGCCGGACATCTTGTATTTCTGGCATGTCAAGCAAACAGCAGCCTGGCATCAATCGAAAATCCGATCCAGGGGCCATGCCAGACCGCCTTGTTAGTCTTGACTAACTATAGAATAACACAGATATGCTGCTTTGTCAAGCCTTTTTTTCGATTTTCTTCGGCTTTCTGTAAAAAGTTCCCCTTTTTTGCAAAAATCAGCAAAAGTACAAAAAAGCTGCCAGTTTTTCCAGAAAAACTGTTGACATTTTCTCTGCGTTCTATTATAATAAGAGACGTGCCTGCTTTAGCCAGGTAAAATAATTTATAGTATTGCGACCGCACGTCGCACAAAGGAGAGGAATTATGACAACCGCAATCACAATCGGGATGATCATCATTTATGTTGCAATTATGATGGGCATCGGCGTATACACGTCCAAGCAGGCGAAGTCGGTCAATGATTTCGTGCTGGGCGGAAGAAACGTAGGCTCGTGGCTGACCGCCTTCGCTTATGGCACATCCTATTTTTCCGCAGTCGTTTTCATCGGATATGCCGGACAGTTTGGCTGGAGCTACGGCGTATCGGCCGCATGGGTCGGCGTGGGCAATGCGCTGCTGGGCAGTGCGCTGGCGTGGGTAGTTTTGGGAAAACGCACCCGTATCATGACGCAGTCCCTGGGCGCAAAGACAATGCCGGAGTACTTTGAACTGCGCTGGCATTCCAAGGGGCTGAAAATTGCCGCAGCCATTATCGT
>NZ_FR898056.1:14787-25562 GCF_000437175.1 Ruminococcus sp. CAG:330
CCGTTTACAACGGACTCTCCCGTCTGTTCAATATGGCGTTCCAAATCGAATCCGAGGGTGCCTACAAGCTTATCATTGTGGTGATGGCAATGCTCACCGCCATCTATGTTATTCTGGGCGGCTACGCAGCCACTGCAATCAACGACTTCATTCAGGGCATTGTCATGCTGCTGGGCATTGCCGCAGTGGTTTACTGCGCCATCCACTATCAGGGCGGACTTTCCAACGCACTGGCAGAGCTGGGCAAGATCGAAGTCAACGGCAAGACCAATACCCTGAACTCCATCTTTGGCCCAGATCCGCTCAATCTGTTCGGCGTAGTCATCCTGACTTCTCTGGGCACGTGGGGACTTCCCCAGATGGTGCACAAGTTCTACGCCATCAAGAGCGAGAAAGAGATTGGAAAGGGTGCGGTCATCTCCACGTTCTTTGCGCTGATCGTTGCCGGCGGCTCCTACCTGCTGGGCGGTTTCGACCGGCTGTTCTGCACACTGGACGGCAGCGACAGCGGAAAGGCTGCCATTGCCACACTTTCCAACGGCAAGCCGGAGTATGACGCCATGATTCCGGCGACCTTGCAGGCTGCGCTGCCGGATCTGCTCATCGGACTGGTGGTTGTACTGGTGCTTTCTGCATCTATGTCTACGCTGTCCTCACTGGTGCTGACCTCCAGTTCCACGCTGACCATCGACCTGATTCGCCCGAAGGTGAAAAAGACCTCGGAGAAAAAAGAGGTAGTGATCATGCGTGTGCTGATCGCTGTGTTCCTCCTGATCTCCGTTTTCATCGCCTTCCACAAGAACGCCTCCATCTCTACCCTGATGTCCTATTCCTGGGGCGCACTGGCAGGCGCATTCCTCGGGCCGTTTATGTATGGACTGTTCAGTAAAAAAGTGACAAAGGCTGCGGTTGGCACCAGCTTTGTGCTGGGAATCGGTCTGACGCTGCTGCACATGTTCCTGTTTGGATTCGGCTGGTTCCCGGAACTGACAAAAGCCGCTGCTTCCCTGCCGCTGAACATGGCCTCCCCCATCAACGCCGGTGCGATCTGCATGATTCTCTCGCTGATCATCGTTCCGCTGGTCAGCGCTTTCACCAAGGTGAAGGATACCGCCTATGTGGATCAGGTGTTCGAGTGTTACCAAAAGTAAGCTATTCCATTTCGTCATCAAAATGTAACCCAATTGTTACGACAAAAAGCTTGCATTTCTGATAATTTTCGCTTATGATTAGAAAGAGCAAACACGCCCCGGCTTTGCCGGGGTATTTGTTTCTATCGTATTGCATTTATTTTCTCTACTTTTCATGTTTTTTGAACGGAGGAATTTATTTCAATGGTATTCAGTACAATCGAATTTCTGTTCCAGTTTCTACCAATCTTTCTTGCAGCTTACTATCTCACTCCCCCACGGTTTCGAAATGTCACGCTAATCATCGGCAGTCTGGTGTTCTATTCCATCGGCAGCGGCTGGTATACGCTCCTGCTCCTGCTCTCCCTTGTGGTCAACTTCTGGCTCTCCCATATGATCGGCGGTTTACAGAAGAACCACCCCCAAAAAGCCAAGCACTATTTCATCGGCGGTATGATCTACAACTTCGGGTGGCTGGCGATTTTCAAGTACACCAACTTCCTTGTGGAAAATCTTAATGCGCTGCTCTCCGCCGTCCACATTCCCCTTGCGATTCCGGCGGCGCATCTCATCATGCCGCTGGGCATCAGCTTCTACACATTCCAGATCACGTCTTATCTCATTGATGTGTACCTCAAAAAGATCAAACCGGCAAACTCCTTTCTGGAGCTTGGGACATTCCTCTGTATGTTCCCGCAGCTGATCTCCGGTCCGATCACCACCTATGGAGAGATGCAGCCGCAAATTCACCAGCGGCGGGTCAACATTGCACAGCTGGAAAGCGGACTGGAAACCTTTGTGCTGGGACTCGGTGCAAAGACACTGCTTGCCAACCCAATGGGCGGTCTTTGGAACAACTTGTCTGTCATCGGATACGACAGCATTTCCACACAGTATGCATGGCTCGGCGCATTCGCCTACAGCTTCCAGATCTACTTCGACTTCTCCGGCTACTCCATGATGGCAATTGGCGTTGGCCAAATGCTGGGCTTTGAACTGCCCCAGAACTTCAACCTGCCATATATCTCCGGCTCTGCCACAGAGTTCTGGCGGAGATGGCACATCACGCTGGGACGCTGGTTTCGCAACAACATCTACATCCCGCTTGGCGGAAATCGTGAGGGGCGCTGGAAGACCCTGCGCAATACGTTTTGCGTCTGGGCGTTCACCGGACTATGGCACGGCGCAAGCTGGAACTTCGTGCTCTGGGGACTGATTTTCTTCGTGCTTATTATGCTGGAAAAGAACATTTACGGAAAGCTGCTGAACAAAACACACGTGCTCAAGCATGTCTACATCATCTTCCTCATTCCGCTGACGTGGATGGTATTCGCCATCTCCGACATGCACCAGCTCGCCACCTACTTCACACGCCTCTTCCCGTTCCTGTCCTCTGACACCGTTACGGCGAACACACGGGACGTTATGGTGGCACTGCACAATTACTGGAAGATTCTCATCCCCTGCGTTCTGTTCAGCACACCGCTCCCCCTGCATTACTATAAGAAGTACCGCAAGAGTGCATTCTGCATCATTCTCCTGATTGTGATTTTCATTCTCTCCATTCGTGCGATGATGACGCAGACCAACAACCCGTTCCTCTACTTCCAATTCTAAGAGCCTATAAGGAAATGATAATATGACACCTTTCAAAAAGATTTTTCAAAATTTTTCTATGCTCCTGATTTTTCTCGGCGCCGTTGTCGTGGTCAACATCTGGAGCTTTGCACAAAAAGCCGACCAGCAAAAAGCCGTGACTGCACAGAAACCGGCGGTGACAACGGCGGTCAGTGAGGAAACTACCAGCCAACCGCTTTTGTCCGCCGGAACAGAAGCTGTCACTGGTGCTGCACCTGTCTTAACCACTGCACCGCCGGCACTCACATTTCAGACGGTTGATCTCTCCTATTTTGACGACGCCCTGTTTATCGGCGACTCTCGCACAGAGGGCTTGGCGCTGTACGGTGACCTCACCAATGCTGACTACTTCTGTAACATCGGACTTTCCATTTATGAAGTTGAAAACGTCGTGGCAGGCAACCCCAACGAGGGGGAACAGTGTACACTGGCGCAAAAGCTGGGGCAGAAAAAATACGGCAAGGTCTATGTGATGCTGGGACTCAACGAACTGGGCACAGGCACCACTGAGGAATGGGCACAGAAGTACAAAGAAGTGCTCGATCAAATCCATCAGGCACAGCCGGATGCCATCATCTACATCCAGAGTATTCTCGTGGTATCCGCAGCACAGGACGACCCGTCCGGATACATCAACAACAACAATGTGCGCACCAGAAACGAAGCTTTGAAAGCGCTGGCAGACCAGCAGACATTTTTCTATCTGGATGTCAACGAGGCTGTCATGGATGCCAACGGCTGCCTGAATGCAGATTACACATCAGACGGCATTCATCTTCTCGGCAACTCCCTCTCCCTCTGGAAAAACTACCTGATGCAGCATGCCATTGTCAAGGGCGGCGCTGCGACATTCTCCACACCGGTACAGACCACGACCACCGCTGTTGGTACTGGCACACCGCCGGATGGCGGGACAATTCCGCCGGTCACCTCTGCACCGCTGCAAACACCGTAATCAAACGAATCCGTAAAAAGTAAACGGCCCCATGAGTGTAATTTCTCACAGGGCCGCTTTTCTATGCATCAAAATCCGTTGAAACTCAACCGATGACGCCGGTAATTCCGCAGATCAGCACCAGAACGCCGAGAACGATACGATACCAGCCGAACACAGTAAAGTCATGCTTCTTGATGTAGCTCATCAGGAAACGAATCACCACGATGGAAACCACAAACGCAGAGATCATACCGATCAGCAGCATCGCCGTTTCCATGCCGGTAGAAGGCAGACCGCACTTCACCAGCTTCAGCAGGCTTGCCCCGAACATTGCCGGAACCGCCAGAAAGAAAGTGAATTCCGCTGCCGCTGTACGGGAAACGCCCAGCAGCAGTGCTCCCACGATCGTCGCACCAGAACGGGAAGTTCCCGGAAAGATTGCCGCAATCAGCTGAAAGACACCGATCATTAAAACGGTACTGTACCGAAGTGCGCCGATGCTGTTCATCTTGGGTTTCTGATTCTTGTGCCACTTCTCAATCCAAATGAATGCGACACCAAACAAAATCAGCATGATCGCAACTGTCCATGCGTTGTACAGATGCGCCTGACTCCAATCGTCCAGCAGCAACCCGATGACCGCTGCCGGCACAGTTGCCACAATGACCTTGCACCACATCTGGAGAACGTCTTTCTTGACGCATGCGCCGAAGCCAGAGGTTGTCAAAGGCTTTGGATTGTTCTCCCGTCCAAAGGGCCAGAGCTTTTTCCAGTAGATGACCACAACCGCCAAGATCGCACCCAGCTGGATGACAACGTCAAACATCTCCTTGAAATTTTCCGATGCCTTCAGCGACAGAAATTCGTCCAGCAAAATCAGGTGGCCGGTACTGCTGATGGGGAGCCACTCTGTAATGCCCTCCACGATACCAAAGACCAGTGCCTTCAGCAATTCAATTACCATATCTTTCGATCCTTTCCGTGTTCTGTATTTCCCAAACACTGCTTTTCATTGTAACACACAATCCTCCATACGTCAATGATTTTTCGAAAAGTTTTTTGGTTCTCATTGCCGCAGCTTCCGCATATGTTGTACAAATACGACAACTGGAGTGAGGTATTATGAAAGAGCAGCCGGAAACTCGAGCAGTGATTCTCGGCGAATACATTGTACAGCAAAAAGCCACCGTTCGTGCAGCTGCGGAATGGTTTGGCGTGTCGAAAAGCACCGTACACAAGGATGTGAGTGAACGGCTGGAACAGGTTCAGCCGGAATTATATGCGCAGGTCAAGGAAATTCTGGAACAGAACAAACAGGAACGCCACATTCGGGGCGGACTCGCCACCAAGCGGAAATATGCCCTGCGGAAGCAGCAGGAGGAAGGAGAGGTTTCTCACAAATAGTCCCACACACCAAAACAGACCGCCTCTCCGAAAACGGGAAGCGGTCTGCTTGTGTCATTCGTTGAGAAAATTCTTTACTGCGGCAGCGAATTTACCAGATGTACCAGGAACTTCAGCAGCGTCATGCTGTCGTCGCTGGAGACGATGCCATCCTTCTGGCAGTCTGCGTTTGCCTTTGCAGCAGCGTTCAGCGAAACCTGTCCGGCAATTGCCTTGTTCATCAGAACGGCATCCGACAGATCAACGTCGCCGTCCAGGTTTACATCGCCGTAGAGATCAGCCGAAGGCTCGGTGCTCTCATCGGTGCTTACTGTAGTAGTTTTTTCGGAGCTTGTTGTTGTATCGCTGGAAACGGTGGTTTCCTCCGTGCTCTTTGTGCTGTCGCTGGTCGTCACGGTTGTTTCAGTTGTTTTGGTGCTCTCATCCGTGCTGGCAGTTGTTGTTTCTGCGCTGGTTACAGTTGTATCGTCTGTGGTTTCTGTTGCTTCTGTTGTCGTGGTTTCCTCAGCCGTCGTGGTTTCTTTGGTTTCAGTGGTCGTTCCGGGCGTTGCACTGCCATAGAGATTCTTCGGCAGTTCGTCCAGTGTGATGCAGTAATCGCTGTTGTAGGTGACCTTCAGCTCATCCGGATCATTATAGGTACTGGACATTAGGTGATCGCCGTACCACGGGCAGAAATACAGCCAGCCAGCATTCTCAATGGTCATGTTTTCCACAGACGGGATGGAGTCATTCTCTGCCATTGCCACCATCTTCTTGCCGTCTGTCAGCTCGTAGAGGTAGTTGAAAACGGAGGAGATTGCGCTCAGGTTCGGTGTGCCAAAGCTCAGACCGTCGTCACGGTTGTATTCGCAGTTGTACTTGTCATATGCCACAATGTCTACATAGTCATCGCCCGGATACCAGGTATCGGAGTTTGCGTAGTTATAGCTGTTGTATTCCCAGATGATGTTGTGGAGATTATACTTTTCTGTCAGCGTGTTGTACAGCAGCTTCCACAGTTCCTTGTAAACCTCTGCGCCACGGTCGCCCCACCAGAACCATGCGGTGCCGTCGCCGTAGTTGCCTTCGTTACCCTGTGCCTCATGCAGCGGGCGGAGAATGATCGGAACGCCGGCATCCTGTAACTTGGTCAGCTGTTCTGCCAAGTCCTTCATGCACTCCTGGAAGTACTCGTACTCCTTGGTACCCTCCTTGACAGCGTTTGCGGTGTTAAAGGTGCTGTTGGAAACCTGATAGTTCTTATAGGTGCACTTCTGCCAATCCACTTCGTCGCCCAGTTCATATTTGTCAAAGTCAATGGGGACGTTGATGTGCCACGATGCGGTAACAATACCATTTCTATCCTTTGCCCACTCGATGGCACGCTCTGTGGTACCGTCTTCCCAGCCGTACAGCGGATTGTAATTCATGAAGTCGAAGCCACGGATTGCCGGCAGCTTTCCAGTGGTGTTCTTGATATAGTCGAATTCCAGTTCCATGTTGTTGTCATGACCACCGCCATAGATCTCCTGCTGACCGGAGATGATATGCGAACCGTAGACACTCTTCAGGTAGGTCATGAGCGCCTGCGTCTGAGAAGTTGCCTTGGCATCTGTCAGAACATCCGTTGCCTTGTCGTATTCCGGCTTCGGTGTCTTGGAGAGCGTCATGTTGTCGTACAGGCAGTAACCCCAGCCGCCGCCAAAGGTGATGGTGTTCTCGCCCTTGGTCAGCTTGATGTCGCCCCAGCTGTAATCGTTCCAGCTCTCTGTGTGGGCGATTTTCACGTCCTTAGACCATGTGCTGTCATCCGAACGTGTGACGCTAACCGTTGCCTGACGGGTTTCGCCAACGTTGCCCAGATACACCAGGCATCTGGTCATCAGGCGGTACATGCCCGTTTCCGGCGCATCGATGGTAAAGGACATAGTACCGGCACTGGTGACCCAGACGAAGCCCTCTCCGGTGTAGCCCGGATACTCATCGTTGTACACCTTTGTCGCAACAGTTGCATCGCTGGACAGAGTCAAGTCCTCGCACTCCGAGGAGAACAGCGGTTCATCTGCCGCCATTGAAACGAATGAGGTCGGTGCGACCTGTAAAATTCCGGCAAGCAGTGCTGCGGCAATGCCGACGCTGCCTGCACGTTTCCAAAACTTACGCATATTATCTTCCTTTCCTTTTTCCATATCGAAGATGATGTTCGGCTGTTCCGAACAAATCTCACATGTATCATTATACATCATTCCTATTTTCTTGTCAATCCTCACAAAAAAATATGACATTTTCACCAGATTTGCGCTATAAATTCTGTGAGAATTGACAAGCAACCGGAATTATGCTATGATGAAAGACAGGACAGATACCGCATGAACCGTGCGGGATTTGCTCCGAATTTTTTAGATAACGAGGCGATTTTGCTTGTACAATCCCAACTCACTCCATGCAGAAGAATTTATCAATCATGCAGAAATTATGGACACTTTGGAGTATGCCCGAACACGCAAAAATGATACCACGCTGCTGTCGGAAATTCTGGCAAAGGCACGTCTTCACAAAGGGCTCTCCCATCGGGAAGCTGCGGTGCTCCTGCTGAACGAAGATCCGGCAGTGACAGAACAGCTGTACAAGCTTGCCAATCAGATCAAGCTGGCATACTACGGAAACCGCATCGTCATTTTCGCTCCCCTCTACTTGTCGAACTACTGCGTCAACGGCTGCACCTACTGTCCTTACCACGCCAAAAACAAACACATTTCCCGCAAGAAGCTGACGCAGGAGGACATTGTGCGGGAGGTGACGGCACTACAGGACATGGGACACAAACGACTCGCCATTGAAGCCGGCGAAGACCCGCTGCACAACCCTATCTCCTACATTTTGGAGTGCATCGACACCATCTATCACATCCGTCACAAGAACGGTGCCATCCGCCGTGTGAATGTCAACATTGCAGCGACCACTGAAGAGGAATACCACATGCTGAAAGAGGCTGGCATCGGCACTTATATTCTCTTTCAGGAAACTTACCACAAGGAGAGTTACGAAAAGCTCCATCCCACCGGGCCGAAACACAACTACGACTACCACACCGAGGCAATGGATCGTGCCATGGCTGGCGGTATCGACGATGTGGGACTTGGCGTTCTGTTCGGGCTGGAAAATTATCCCTACGAGCTAGTGGGGCTGCTGATGCACGCTGAACATCTGGAAGCAGTGCATGGTGTCGGCCCCCACACCATCAGTGTCCCCCGCATCAAACCGGCGGAGGATATCAATCCAGACGACTTCGACAACGGCATCAGCGACGACGTTTTCGCCAAGATCTGTGCTCTGATTCGTGTGGCAGTTCCTTATACCGGTATGATCATCTCCACAAGAGAGAGCCAGGCCGTGCGGGAACGTGTCCTCCCGCTGGGCATCTCCCAGATCAGCGGCGGTTCCCGCACCAGTGTGGGCGGTTACGATGTGCCAGAGGCAGCGGACGACAATTCCGCACAGTTCGATGTCAGCGACCGCCGCACCCTGGACGAGGTGGTGCGCTGGCTCATGGAGCTGGATTACATCCCCAGCTTCTGCACGGCATGCTATCGGGAGGGACGCACCGGCGATCGTTTTATGTCGTTCTGCAAGAGCGGACAGATTCTGAACTACTGCCATCCCAACGCTCTGATGACGCTACAGGAATATCTGGAGGACTACGCTGCGCCGGAGACCAAACGAATCGGTCAGGCGCTGATCGCCCGCCAGATCCGGCAGATTCCCAATCCGGCACGGCGGGAAAAGGCGGAGGCATATCTCAAGGAAATCGCCGCAGGCATGCGTGATTTCCGGTTTTAAGGAGAAAGCGCATGGAACAGGATCGCAATCAGACACCCCGTGCCAACCGCATTCACATCGGATTCTTTGGCAGACGCAACGCCGGCAAGTCCAGCCTTATCAATGCCGTCACCGGACAGCAGGTGTCCGTGGTTTCGGACATTCTCGGCACAACAACGGACACCGTGGAGAAAGCAATGGAACTGCTGCCCATTGGGCCGGTGGTGCTCATCGACACCCCCGGTCTGGACGACAGCGGTGCGCTGGGAGAATTACGGGTACAGCGGGCAAAGCAGACGTTTTCCCACACGGACATTGCCGTGCTGGTCGTGGATGCATCGGTGGGAATGACGCAGGACGACCGCCGGATTTTACAGGCGCTCACGGAAAAGCACATCCCCGTCCTATCGGTTTGGAACAAATGGGATTTGGCGGAAAATACGGTGCTGCCGGAGGGGGCGATTGCCGTCAGCGCAGCGACTGGTGACGGAATCGAGGCGCTGAAAGAACGGCTTGGCGCATTCTACCGTGAACGGACTGCCACGCAGAAACCCAGGCATTTGTTTGGGAATCTCCTTGCGCCAGAGGATGTGGTAGTGCTTGTCACGCCCATCGACGAATCCGCCCCCAAGGGACGCATGATTCTCCCGCAGGTACAGGCAATTCGGGAGATTCTGGACGGGCACGCCATCTGCCTGGCAGCGCAGCCCCAGCAGCTTCCCGCAGTGCTCCGGCTTTTGAACCGACCGCCACGCCTTGTGGTGACGGACAGTCAGGTGTTCGGACAGATCAAGGAGATCGTTCCGGCGGAGATCCCCCTCACCTCCTTTTCCATTTTGTTTGCACAGCTGAAGGGCGTGCTGGAACCGGCGAGAAAAGCAGCGCAAACACTGGAACAGCTCTCGGACGGCAGCCGTATCCTGATTTCCGAGGGCTGCACCCATCACCGGCAGTGCAACGATATTGGCACCGTCAAGCTGCCCCGCTGGATTCAAGCGCACACAGGAAAGACGTTTCAGTTTGCGTTTACCTCTGGGAACAGCTTTCCGGAGGATCTCACACCATACCGCCTTGTGGTGCACTGCGGAGGATGCATGCTGAACCAGCAGGAGATGGAGAACCGTGCAGCACGGGCTGCAAAACAAGGTGTCCCCTACACCAACTATGGTGTGCTGATTGCCTACCTCAACGGGATTCTGGCACGAAGTCTTTTCATTCTGGAAAAAATCCAGCAGAGATAATCACAAAGCCCACGCTCAGATTCATAGAGCGCGGGCTTTTTGGGTTGTTATGGTTTGGCTGTGTTACTTCGTCTTTTTCACAGCAGCAACGATTGCCTTGACGATCTGGATCAGTATCATCGAGCCAAAGCTGAAGCCGTAGATTGCACCGATGAGCACGCCTGCCAGATTGTTTTCGATCTGGAACAGTCCGTGGAGCGCCGGAATCCAGAGCACGGCGTTGATCAGTACCATTCCTGCCACAAATGCCAGAATTGCAAACTTGTTGTTCCACAGACGCTTGGAGAAAATCACCGGCTTGTCAGACTTACAGCTGAAGCCGTGGAACAGACGGGACATGCACAGGGTGGCAAATGCCATGGTCATGGCTGCGCTTGCGTTGTGTGCGCCCTGATAGAAATATCCCAGCAGGAATGCGCCAATGGTGGCAAGGCTGATGATGACACCGGAATAGCCCACCTTTGCCAGAAAGTTCTTGGTCAGGATGGATTCCCCTGCCGGACGGGGCTTGCGCTTCATGACATCATCGGAGTGAGGCTCCAGTCCCAGCGCAATTGCCGGCAGCGAGTCGGTCAGCAGGTTGATGAACAGCAGGTGAATCGGCGCAAAGGGCACCGGCAGACC
>NZ_FR898056.1:25627-37743 GCF_000437175.1 Ruminococcus sp. CAG:330
CAGCAGGAACAGGATTGCCTTCTTGATGTTCTCGTAGATGTTTCTGCCGTTCTTTACCGCCTTAACGATAGTGGCGAAGTTGTCGTCGGTCAGAATCATGGCTGCGGCATCTTTAGAAACCTCTGTGCCCGTGATGCCCATGGCAACACCCACATCCGCCTGTTTCAGTGCAGGGGCATCGTTGACACCGTCACCGGTCATGGCAACAATGTTGCCTCTGGTCTGCCATGCACGCACGATTCGAATCTTGTGCTCCGGTGTCACACGGGCATAGACCGATTTGTCTGCCACGAAGTTCACTAGCTGCTCGTCGGTGTAAGCATCCAGCGCTGCACCCTCCACGGCCTCCTCCGGCTTTTCCAGAATGCCGATTTCCTTGGCGATGGCGGAAGCGGTGACGATATGATCTCCGGTAATCATGACCGGCTTGATACCCGCAGACCGGCACTCAGCAACCGCTTGCTTGGATTCCTCCCGAGGCGGATCCATCTCGGCGATCAGGCCAAGGTAAGTCAGATCGTTCTCATCGGAAATATCCAGTGCCTCGCCGGAGAACTCCTTTGCAGCGAAGCAGAGCACACGCAGCCCCTGTTCGGAGAGTTCCTCCACCTGTTCCACGATCTCCTGCTTCTCCGCCTCCGAACATGTCATGCGATCCAGCAGCACATCGGTTGCGCCCTTGGTGTACATCTTTCGCACACCACCGCACTCGTTCAGGGTAGACATCAGCTTTCGGTCGGAGTCAAAGGGAATCTCGCTGATTCGTGCGTGGCTCTCCCGCATCTGGGCGTCAGACAGTCCGCAAGTCTGCGCAAACCGCACCAGTGCTGTTTCTGTTGGGTCGCCGATCTCCGTGCCGTCCTGATAGGTGGCATCGTTACAGAGCACAGACGCCAGAATCAGCTCCTGTTCCTCCGGATTTTCCGGACTTACATCGTCTGCAGCGATGATGTGATCCTGCACCACGATTTTCCGAACGGTCATCTTGTTCTGGGTCAGAGTGCCGGTCTTATCCGAGCAGATGACAGAGACAGAACCAAGTCCCTCTACTGCCTGAAGCTTCCGCATGATGGCGTTTTCACGGGACATCTTCTGTGTGCCGAAAGAGAGCACAATGGTGACAATAGAGCTGAGCGCCTCCGGAATTGCCGCAACTGCCAGCGCAATGGCGAACATCAGAGAGGACATCACGGAGTCAAAGTTCACGGCATCCGACTGCACCAGACTCAGCACAAATACCAGTGCGCAGATGATCAGAATGGCCATGGAGAGCCGCTTGCCGAACTGATCCAGTGTCTTTTGCAGCGGCGTTTTTCTCGTCTCAGCATTTTGAATCAGTGAAGCGATCTTGCCCACCTCAGTCTGCATGCCGATTTCGGTTACGACAAATGTGCCTCTGCCATAAGTGACGAATCCGCCGGAATACACCATATTCTTCCGGTCCGCCAGAGGCACCTCCTGCGAGATGGCATCCATGCTCTTTTCCACGTTGGTACTCTCGCCGGTGAGAGCACTCTCATTGGTTTGCAGCGATGCGCAGTCGATCAGTCGTCCGTCCGCCGGAATCTGATCTCCCGCCTCCAGCAAAACCACATCCCCGACAGTGATTTCCTCCGCCGGCAAGATGGCAGTCTGTCCGTCACGCAACACCGTTGCCGTAGGCGAGGAGAGTTTTTTCAGATTAGACAGGGATTTTTCCGCCTTGACCGTTTGCACCGTTCCCAGAATGGCGTTCATGGTGATTACCGCAATGATGACCAGAAAGCTCTCCAGATCTCCGGTAAATGCGGAAATCAGTGCAGCGATAATCAGGATGATAACCAGAAAATCCTTGAACTGTTCCAGAAAAATCAATAGAGTGGGCTTCTTCTTCCCCTCTGCAATGGCATTTTTCCCGTACTTTTCCTGACATTTTGCAGCGGTGTCGGAGGAGAGACCCTCTGGACATGTGCCCAGCTCCTGATACAGTTCCTCCAGATCCTGACGATAGTGTTCTTGCATACACAACATTCCTTTCCTTTTTTGCAGCATTTTGCGGGAGAATGGACAGCACACAGACAGAAAAAACGGCAAAACCCTACGGAACCGACAGCTTACCTGTCTGCGTGCTCCGTAAAAGTCTTGCCGTTTAGATATGAAGCGGGTTGCGTGAGTGCAACCGTACTGACGCCGCATAAACGGGATTTTCCCCGCCAGCTACTCTCTTTTACCCTTTTATTATACCCATTTTCGAAAAAAATGTCAAGCAAAATCAGCGATGTTCAAAAAGAATTCAAAAAAGCCCCGCAAAGGAGGACTCCTTCGCAGGACTTTCTGATATAATTTTCTGTCGTAAAACTTATGCGAACAGGCTCTTTCCGGTCATCTCTTCCGGCTGCGGCAATTCCATTGCCTCCAGCATGGTCGGCGCAATATCTGCCAGTACGCCGCCGTCCCGCAGGGGACGATCCATGCCGACAACAATGAACGGAACCGGATTGGTGGTGTGCGCCGTAAACGGCGTGCCATCCTTTTCCAGCATCTTATCTGCATTGCCGTGATCCGCAGTAATGAATGCGATACCGCCCTTTGCCATGATTGCCTCTACCATGCGTCCAACGCAGGTATCCACTGCCTCTACAGCTGCCACTGCTGCGTCAAATACGCCGGTGTGGCCAACCATATCGCAGTTTGCATAGTTCAGGATGATCGCATCATACTTATCACTTTCAATGGCTTCTACAACCTTGTCGGTGACCTCGTAAGCACTCATTTCCGGCTTCAGGTCGAATGTCGGTACGTCGGGACTCTGTACCAGAATCCGATCCTCGCCCTGGAAGGTCTGCTCTCTGCCGCCGTTGAAGAAGAACGTTACGTGCGCATACTTCTGGGTTTCTGCAATACGCAGCTGTGTCTTTCCGCACTTGCTGACATATTCTCCGAATGTCATGTGCAGATCCTCCGGCGGATAGGCAACGGTGACGTTCGGCATAGACGCATCATACTGCGCCATGCAGACGAACTGTACCGGGAAATAGCCGTTTCTGCGGGAGAATCCGCTGAACTCCGGATCCACGAAGCAGCGGGTGAGCTGTCTTGCTCTGTCCGGACGGAAGTTGAAGAAGATCACGCTGTCTTCCGGCTTTACAACGCCGTCCTTGTCCAGAACTGTGGGGAGCATAAATTCATCAGTTACGTCATTGGCATAGCTGTCTTCAATTGCCTGAACCGGATCGGAACCACCGGTCACGCCCTCGCCGTAAACCATTGCGGCGTAAGCCTTTTCCACACGATCCCATGCGTTGTCACGATCCATAGCATAATAACGACCGGAGATGGTTGCGACCTTGCCCACGCCGATCTCCTGCATTTTTGCAGCAGCTTCCTTCATGAAGCCCGCAGCAGATGCCGGCGGCTCGTCACGGCCATCCAGGAATGCGTGCACATAAACCTTGGACAGACCCTTTTTCTTTGCCATCTCCAGCAAACCGTACAGATGCGACATATGGCTGTGTACGCCGCCCGGAGAGAGAAGCCCCATCAAATGCAGTGCGGTTCCCTTTTCTTTGCAGGCATCCATTGCATCTGAGAGTGCCGGATTGGAGAAGAAAGTTCCGTTCTCGATGTCCTTGGTGATCTTCACCAGCATCTGATAGACGATTCTGCCCGCACCGATATTGGTGTGTCCGACTTCCGAATTGCCCATCTGACCGTCCGGCAGACCAACATCCAGACCGCTTGCCCCAATCAGGGTGTGCGGTCCCTTCAGGTATTTCTCCAGATTCGGTTTCTTTGCAGCACGAATTGCATTCCCATAGGCGTCCGGATTGTAGCCGAATCCATCCATAATAATCAATGCAACAGGTCTTTTACTCATTTGTGATCTTCCTTTCCCTCGTTTTCAGGCTGTCGTCTGTACGGCAATTTTCTTTTTTACTTGGAAGCTTCTGCCAGCAGAACGCCGAACTTCTCTGCAACCAGAGAAGCGCCGCCGATCAGACCGCCGTCGATATCTTCCTTTGCCAGCAGTTCTGCGCAGTTCTTTTCGTTCATAGAACCGCCGTACTGGATGGTCATGCCGTCTGCAATTGCCTTGTCATACAGATCTGCAACAGTTGCACGGATGAATGCGCAAACTTCCTCAGCCTGTTCTGCGGTTGCAGTCTTACCGGTACCGATTGCCCATACCGGCTCGTAAGCGATGACGATGTTCTTTACCTGATCTGCGGTCAGACCGTGCAGAGCGACCTTTACCTGCTTTGCAACAGTTTCGCCGGTGATGCCCAGTTCCCGCTCTGCCAGTGTCTCGCCAACGCACAGGATAACGGTCATGCCTGCTTCGATAGCAGCAGTGGTGCGCTTGTTGACGGTTTCATCGGTCTCGCCGAAGTACTGTCTGCGCTCAGAGTGGCCAACGATCACGTACTTTACGCCCATTTCGGTCAGCATATCTGCGGAGATCTCGCCGGTGAATGCGCCGCTCTTTTCGAAGTGCACGTTCTCAGCGCCAACTTCGATGTTGGTGCCCTCAGTCAGACGCAGTGCAGTTTCCAGATTGGTAAACGGTACGCAGATGATGACCCCACAGGTCTTGTCTGCTGCGATGGGCTTCAGAGCCTCGATCAGTGCAGTAGCTTCCTGACGGTTCTTGTTCATCTTCCAGTTGCCGGCAATAATTGCCTTTCTCAGTGCCTTATTCATAGCAAATTCCTCTTTCTTCCCACAGCGCCCTGCGAATCACTCCGCATCAGCATCTGTGATATAATCTCCCTCTTCGTGGGATCTCTTGTTGTTACTTCCGTTGTGACTTCCGATCACAATGCCTTTTGAGAAAGGCAGGAAAAGCATTCCCACTGCCAGACCGCACACTGCACCCAGCGCAAATGCTGCTGCCGGATTCAGAAACGCAGACTTTACGGATTCCTGCAATTCACATTTTTTCATGGGATCATTCCTTTCTCAAAGCGGTTCAAACGGAGAAGCGCTGCACCTCTCAGCTTGGCGCTTAGTTCTTGTCAGCGATTGCTGCAACACCCGGCAGCACCTTGCCCTCCAGATATTCCAGAGAAGCGCCGCCGCCAGTGGAGATGTGGCTCATCTTGTCAGCGAAGCCCAGCTGCATTACTGCTGCTGCGGAGTCGCCGCCGCCGATGATGGTGGTTGCATCGGTATCTGCCAGAGCCTGAGCCACTGCAACAGTACCCTTGCTCAGGATCGGGTTCTCGAATACGCCCATCGGGCCATTCCATACCACAGTCTTTGCAGTCTTTACAGCATCTGCGAACAGAGCCTGTGTCTTTTCGCCGATGTCCAGACCCATTCTGTCAGCCGGAATCTCGTGAGAATCATAAGTTGCAACTTCGATCTCAGCATCGATGGGGTTCGGGAATTCCGCAGCAGTTACGGTATCTACCGGCAGGAGCAGCTTCTTGCCGTTTGCCTCTGCCTTTTCGATCATTTCCTTACAGTAGTCCAGCTTGGTATCGTCTACCAGAGAAGTGCCAACCTCATAGCCCTGTGCCTTCAGGAAGGTGTAAGCCATACCGCCGCCGATGATCAGGGTGTCACACTTTTCCAGCAGATTGGAGATTACGTTCAGCTTGTCTGCAACCTTTGCGCCGCCCAGAATTGCAACGAACGGACGAACCGGATTCTCTACGGCATTGCCCAGGAACTGGATCTCCTTCTGCATCAGGTAGCCAACAGCGGTCTCCGGCACATACTCAGTTACGCCAACGGTAGAGCAGTGTGCTCTGTGTGCGCTGCCGAATGCATCCATAACGAATACGTCAGCGATGGAAGCCAGATCCTTGCTGAAGTCTTCAATGTTCTTGGTCTCTTCCTTGCGGAAACGAGTGTTCTCCAGAACGATGATCTCGCCGTCCTGCATTGCGTCAACAGCAGCTCTTACGGTATCATCTACTACAACATCGGACGGAACGAAGGTAACCTTTGCGGAAACCAGCTCAGCCAGACGGGCAGCAGCAGCCTTCAGGGAGAACTTATCCTCCGGACCATTCTTCGGCTTGCCCAGATGAGAGCACAGAATTACCTTTGCGCCCTCAGAAACCAGCTTGTTGATGGTCGGGAGTGCAGCCTGAATACGATTGTCGTTGGTGATCACGCCGTCCTTCATCGGAACGTTGAAGTCCACACGAACCAGAACCCGCTTTCCCTTTACTGAAATGTCGTCTACCGATACTTTGTTTAAACCTGCCATATCATTGACATCCTTTCCATAAAATAGAAATTACATTACATGGACGCAAAAGGAATGTGCAGATACGCACCTTTCCCTCCGCATCGCAAGCAATCCTATTATACACCATTTCTCAAATTTTTGCAAGTATTTCCCCGATTTTTTCTGAAAAGTCTAAATTTCATTCTGCGGGGACGTGCTTTTTGCAACAACGCATCAATTTTCTGCCGAACTGTTTCCGTGCAGGTACGGACGGAGGTACTGTCCCGTATAAGAATCTGCGCAGTCCGCCACCTGCTCCGGTGTTCCGCTGACAACGACCGTACCGCCACGGTCGCCGCCCTCCGGCCCGAGGTCGATGATCCAGTCCGCCATCTTGATGACGTTCAGATTGTGCTCAATCACGACGACCGTATTTCCGGCATCCGTCAGGCGCTGGAGCACATCCACCAGACGGTGCACGTCTGCGGTGTGCAGACCTGTGGTTGGCTCGTCCAGAATATAGATGGTCTTTCCGGTGGGGCGCTTGGACAGCTCTGTTGCCAGCTTCACACGCTGCGCCTCACCGCCGGACAGCGTAGTCGCCGACTGTCCCAGCTTGAGGTAGCCCAGTCCCACCTCCTGAAGCGTTTTGAGCTTTCGTGCGATTTTGGGCATATTCTCGAAAAAGACGACCGCCTCGTCAATGGTCATCTCCAGCACGTCATAGATAGACTTGTCCCGATACTTGACCGCCAGTGTTTCCCGATTATAGCGCTTTCCCTTGCAAATTTCGCAGGGCACGTAGACATCCGGCAGGAAGTGCATCTCAATGCGCAAAATGCCATCGCCCTGACAGGACTCGCACCGTCCGCCTTTGATGTTGAAAGAAAAGCGTCCGGCGGTGTAGCCCTTTGCCTTGGCATCGTTGGTCTTGGCGAACAGCTCCCGAATGTCCGTAAAAACGCCGGTGTAAGTCGCCGGATTGGAACGCGGCGTTCTTCCGATGGGCGACTGGTCAATGTCAATGACCTTGTCCAGATGCTCCAGCCCGTCCATTCCGTCAAAGTTGCCGTATCTCGTCCGTGCCCGATTGAGTTTGGCTGCCAGATACTTATAGAGAATTTCATTGACCAGCGAGGATTTGCCGGAACCGGAAACACCCGTAACACAGGTGAATGCGCCTAGCGGAATCTGCACCTGAATGTTTTTCAGATTGTGTTCCCGTGCGCCACGAATGGTGAGGTAGTTTCCATTTCCCGGCCGGCGCTTTTCCGGCAGCGGAATCTGCCGGCGACCGCTAAGATACTGCCCCGTAATAGACTCTTTGCAGGCAAGCAGCCCCTGCACATCGCCGGCGTAGACCACATTTCCGCCGTGAACGCCGGCGCCCGGGCCGATATCCACCACATAATCCGCAGCGAGAATGGTGTCGTCATCGTGTTCCACAACAATCAGCGTGTTTCCCAAATCCCGCAGCCGCTTCAGTGTGGCAATCAGTTTGTCGTTGTCCCGCTGGTGCAGACCGATGCTTGGCTCGTCCAGAATATACAGCACACCCATGAGGTACGAGCCGATCTGTGTGGCAAGCCGGATGCGCTGGCTCTCACCGCCGGAGAGCGTTCCGGCACTTCTGGAGAGGGTGAGGTATTCCAAGCCCACATTCCGCAGAAAGCCCAGCCGTTCCCGAATCTCCTTGATGATGCGTGCGCCGATGAGCTGTTCCCGTTCGGTCAGCTGGAGTTTCTCGAAAAATTCCAGCGCATTGGTCACGGAGAGAGCGGTCAGTTCCATGATATTCAGTCCGCCCACTGTGACAGCCAAGACCTCCGGCTTCAGGCGCTTGCCGTGGCAGACGGGACAGGACACGTCACTCATCAGAGCGCTGATTTCATCCTTCGACCACTCGCTGCCCTCGGCGAACCGCCGTTCCAGATTGGGAATTACCCCTTCAAAGGGTGCGTGATACCCCTCGCTCTTTCCGCCGGCGGTCTCCCGATGCAGCAGCAGCGGTTCGCCCTTTGTGCCGTATAGGAACAGATGCAGCTGTTCCTGTGAGAGGTCTTTCACCGGCACATCCAGCGAAATGCCGTATCTCTCCGCAATCGCCTGATAGTACATCATGGCGATGGAAGTATCAGTCAGACTGTTCCAGCCCGGCGCTTTGATAGCGCCCTGCCGGATGCTCAGATCCCCATTGGGTACGACCAGCTTCGGATCTACCTCCTGAAACATTCCCAGTCCTGTGCAGCGGGGGCATGCGCCAAAGGGGTTGTTGAACGAGAACATCCGTGGCGTCAGTTCTTCCACGGAAACACCGTGTTCCGGACAAGCGTAGCTCTGGGAGAACAGCAGCTCCTCTCCCCCGATGACATCCACCATCACCAGACCGCCGGTCAGGGACAGTACGGTTTCCAGACTATCGGTCAGACGGGTGCGAATGGTGGGCTTCACCACCAGACGGTCTACAATGATCTCAATGTGGTGCTTCTTGTTCTTTTCCAGCGTGATCTCCTCCGAGAGGTCGTACTGGCTGCCGTCCACACGGACACGAACATAGCCGGACTTTCTGGCGTTTTCCAGTTCCTTTTTGTGCTCTCCCTTTTTGCCTCGAACAATGGGGGCAAGCAGCTGGATGCGTGTCCCCTCCTCCAGCTGAAGGATTCGGTCAACGATCTCATCCACGGATTGCTGGCGAATCTCCCGTCCGCACACCGGACAGTGGGGAATGCCGATTCTCGCATAGAGCAGGCGGAGGTAGTCGTAGATCTCCGTCACCGTTCCCACAGTGGAGCGGGGATTCTTGGATGTGGTTTTCTGGTCGATGGAGATTGCCGGCGAGAGTCCTTCGATGCTGTCCACATCCGGTTTCTCCATCTGTCCCAGAAACTGCCGTGCATAGGAGGAGAGGCTCTCCATATACCGGCGCTGTCCGTCGGCGAAAATCGTATCGAACGCCAGAGAGGATTTGCCGGAGCCGGACAGACCGGTCATCACCACCAGCTTATCTCTTGGCAGTTCCACATCGATGTTTTTCAGGTTATTGGCACGTGCGCCGTGTACCACAATTTTGTCCAGCATAAGCTTATTCTCCCTCCAGCTCTCGAATCTTGTCCCGCAGGTATGCCGCATGCTCGAATTCCAGCAGCTTTGCCGCCTCCTTCATCTGCGCACGAAGCTGTTCGATCAGTTCCTGCTTTTCTTTGCCACGCAGATTTTTCCTGCTCGTCTTTTTCTCCACCTCTGTTTTGGTAGTAATCTCGATGACATCCCGCACATCCTTTTGAATGGTTTTCGGCGTAATGCCGTGCGCCTGATTGTACGCCATCTGAATGGCACGGCGGCGATTGGTTTCCGTGATGGCACGCTCCATGGAGCCGGTCACCTCGTCAGCGTACATGATGACCTGTCCGCCGGCGTTGCGGGCGGCACGGCCAATGGTCTGGATCATTGCTGTTTCGCTGCGCAGGAAGCCCTCCTTGTCCGCATCCAGAATAGCGACCAGAGAGACCTCCGGAATGTCCAGTCCCTCCCGCAGCAGGTTGATTCCCACCAGCACATCGAACTCGCCCAGACGGAGATCCCGAATGATCTTCATACGCTCCACCGTATCCACGCCGTGGTGCAGGTACCGGACACGCACGCCCATGCGTTCCAGATAGGCAGTCAGATCCTCTGCCATTTTCTTGGTCAGCGTTGTCACCAGCACACGCTCGTTTCGGGCTGCCCGTGTCTGAATCTCGGAGAACAGATCTTCGATCTGTCCCTCCACCGGCTTCACAAAAATCTCCGGATCCACCAGTCCTGTGGGGCGGATGACCTGTTCCACCACCTGTGCGGAGTGCTCCTGTTCAAACGGCCCCGGCGTGGCGCTGACGTAAATTGCCTGATGCACGTGGCTGTAAAACTCGTCGAAGTTCAGCGGACGGTTATCAAAGGCACTGGGCAGACGAAATCCGTAGTCCACCAGCGTCTGCTTTCTGGCACGGTCGCCGGCATACATGGCACGCACCTGCGGCAGTGTCACATGGCTCTCATCCACTACCAGCAGGAAGTCCTCCGGAAAGTGATCCAGCAGCGTATACGGAACACTGCCGGCAGGACGGCCGGCCAGAATGCGGGAGTAGTTCTCGATGCCGCTGCAAAAGCCGATTTCCTGAAGCATCTCCATGTCGTACTGTGTCCGCTGCTGAATCCGCTGCGCCTCAATGAGTTTGTGATTGGCATTGAACCACGCCACACGCTCCTCCATCTCCTGCCGGATCGTCTGCACCGCTGTGGCGATCTTCTCGCTGCTGACCACATAGTGGGAAGCGGGCAGGATGGCGGCGTACTGCATGGTCGCCGTTACCGCACCTGTCACGGCGTTGATCTCACAGATGCGGTCAATCTCGTCGCCGAAATACTCCACCCGAATCGCCTTATCGGTCGAGGAAGCCGGAAAGATCTCCACGACATCGCCCCGCACCCGAAACTTGTTCCGGACGAAGTTGACATCGTTCCGCTCGTACTGGATGGCGACCAATTCCCGCATCAGCTGCTCCATTGGCTTCTCCATACCCGGACGAACGGACACGATCATGGAGCGGTATTCCTCCGGACTGCCCAG
The DNA here is from genome assembly GCF_000437175.1 of Ruminococcus sp. CAG:330. NCBI lineage: Bacteria > Bacillati > Bacillota > Clostridia > Eubacteriales > Oscillospiraceae > Ruminococcus > Ruminococcus sp. CAG:330. The sequence continues at coordinate 36,394 of NZ_FR898056.1, forward strand.
CGAGTAGATACAGGACACGCTGGCAACAATGATGACATCCCGCCGTTCCGCCAGCGCAGCCGTTGCGCTGTGACGCATCTTGTCGATCTCATCGTTAATGGCGGAGTCTTTTTCAATATAGCTGTCTGTGCTTGGAATATACGCCTCCGGCTGGTAGTAGTCGTAGTAGGAAACGAAGTATTCCACCGCATTGTTGGGAAAAAACTCCCGCAGTTCCGAGCAGAGCTGTGCTGCCAGAATCTTATTGTGCGCCAGCACCAGCGTGGGGCGGTTCACCTGTGCGATGACGTTGGCAACGGTGTATGTCTTTCCGGAACCGGTTACGCCCAGAAGCGTCTGCTCACGGTCGCCGTCCCGAATACCCTGCACCAGCTTGGCGATTGCCTCCGGCTGATCTCCGGTTGGCGCAAAGGGCGCATGCAGTTCAAAATGATCCATATCCATTCCTCCTTGGAAAAACCGATTATGACCAGCCCATCAGCTGACGCATGGAAACCGTATCCCCGTACTTTCCCACCACAATGTGATCCAGCAGTACGATCTGCAAACCGTTCAGGATGTTGCGGAGCTGGTTGGTGGAGAAGATGTCGGCATCGGTCAGTGCAGCAGATGCATTGGGGTGATTGTGTGCCAGCACCACACGGGTACAGCGCAGACGAATGGCACAGGAAGCGATCCGATGGGCATCCAGAAACACCTCCTGCGTTGTGCCATCGCCGATGACTTCGCTGCGAATCAGCTGGAGGGACTCATTCAGGCAGAGCAGGACGACCTGTTCCGAGATAACGCCGGAGAACCACGCTTTCAGATAGTTGCAGAGTTTCGGCAGCGTGTCCATGACATCACTGTCGCTCATTTTATCCAGCTGGTACATCTGGCAGAGCTGCGGAATCAGCTTCAGCAGCACCGCCGCATTTTCTCCGATGCCGTCAATGCGCTTCAAGTCCTCGATGTCCGCATCCAGCACGCCGGAAAGCGAGTGAAACTCTGCCATGAGATCGTGGGCGATGGGGTTGGTGTTCACCCGTGGAAGCGCATAGAACAGCAGCAGTTCCAGCACCTCGTGGGGCTGAAAGGTTTGCAGTCCGCTGTCCTGAAATCGCTTTCGCATGCGTTCCCGATGTCCGCCGTGGCAGTGGGCGGGATGTGCGGAAGCGTTTCCATCGTCCTGTTTCTGACGCACAGCGCATTCACCTCCATAAAAACTGCTTTTCTTTTTTCCGAAAATATGGTATACTAGGGGTTGTTTGAAAAATAGCGATGTTTGGGAAAATGCACAGAAATTACTGTATGTTAGGAGAGAATCCGCAGGCAGGCTGTCGCCTGACAAGGATTTTCGACGACACAGAC